>DATEGM010000161.1:0-4886 GCA_035280085.1 Terriglobales bacterium | reverse complement strand
GCCGTGTACTACCTGTTGTTTGCACGAGTCGGCGTATGTCCCGGGAGGAGTCCCGGGAGCTCCTATAGAACTGTTGCTGGAGGCAATTTTCGGTTGTGGGCCAATAGCAGCATTCGAGCGGCCCTCCCGGGGGCTGTTCACCCCACCGCTGCGGTGATGAGGGGCAATCCAACGGTAGGACGCTCCCGTGCCTGCAAGTACAAGCAGTCCGAGAATTGCTGCCCACATCAACCGCTTGCTAGCAGAGATTCCGCCGCTTGCGATCGCTCCGGTCTGGGACGAGGGTAGCACTGGCGCGGTGAAGCGGTATCCCCGCCGGGCCAGCGTTTCGACGAACTGCGGGTTCTCTGCCGAGTCACCCAGGGCGTCACGCAGCCTTCTAATGGCCGCATTGAGCCCATGCTCGAAATCCACGAAGGTGTTATCCGCCCAGAGTTGCCGGCGAAGCTCCTCGCGCGTCACCACCTCGCCGGGCCGGGAAAGCAAAGTCAGGAGTATCTGCAGTGGCTGCTGCTGAAGCCTGAGCTTAGTGCCATTCCTGGACAACTCGCCGCTGGCCGGGTCCACCTCGAAGCTGCCGAAGCGGATGATGCGCGTCTTTCCTTCCGGGCGCATGGCGGGTTCCGAGTGTAACACCGTTTTGCCCCGTTTCATCAGCGCTGGAAGTGCTTAACCTTCAACTCGTTACCCGTCCCGGGGCACCTGCGTCGCGAGGCGCGTTCCATTACGTGAGAACTATTTCACCCACACGTTACCCGCCCGTCATTGAGGTATCCGCGCCCAAACCCGAGCCTGCCAGCCGTGGAGGCGGGCGATGGCGAAACGATTTGCGGTGCGGGCGGGTGCGTTCATCTTGCTTCTGGTTTGTTGGACGACATGTGGATTAGGGACCGAGAATCGCCAGGAAGAAATCCCGATTCATGTGCGACGCGACTACCTGATTGTGGCGCCCGGCTCTATAGGAGGCGCCGAAAAGCTGAATTTTCTTATTGATACCGGCACCGTTCCTACGCTGGTCAGCCGCAGATTGGCGCAAAAGCTCGGCTTAGAGGGCCCGGAGGTTGAGATCAGCATATGGGGGCAAAGGACCCGGATAAGACTGGTTACACTTCCCGACCTACAGCTTGGCTCGGTAAGGGTGAAGAATCTGCAGGTCTTTGCCATTGACATGCAGCCGGTAGAACAGGAACTCGGCATGCGCTTGGATGCGGTGGTGGGTTTGGATGCGTTGTCGCCAACCAGCTTCACCGTGGATTATGTGCGAAAAGTTATGTCATTTGGAGCGCCGAGCAAGACTGACATAGCGATTCCCATGGAAGTGCGCGACAGCCCGGCGCCGTACGTGGTCCTCGCGGCGGAGATTGAAGGTAAGCCAGTCCATTTGCTACTCGACACCGGGGCAAAGGGTCTTACGCTGCTTGAGTTGCGTGCACAGCAGGTGGGACTGAAGACTAACCCGTTTGCGGGCTCTGCCGGCGCCGACGCATTGATCCCGATCCCTCTGCAACGGGTTCGCTTGGGCAGAAACACATTCAAAATCAGGGATGCCTCACTCCGACGAGTGCCGGAGGAGTCGCTGCGTGATTTTGATGGATTCATTGGACCTACGGCTATGGGAATCACACGGTTCGGGGTGAATTTCGCAGCTAAAGAACTTTACATCGAAATGCTGGCGAGATAGTTATGGCTTCCCGGCCTAAGGCCTCCCCACACATTTTGTTGAATTTTCTTGCTCACCGAGAACGCTCTCGGCAGTCTAAACTCGGTAACCGAGAGGAGGCCCGGCGTGAGCAAGCCTTCGGATCTGGTCCAGGGCACGCTGGACATGCTGATCCTGAAAATACTGGCCTTGCAGCCGCTGAATGGTTGGGCAATCAGCCAGCGGCTGAAACAGATCTCCGGCGAAGTGCTGCAGGTCAGCGACGGCTCTCTTTACCCGGCGTTGCACAAGCTGGAACAACAAGGATGGATCGCCGCGGAGTGGAAGGCGAGTGAAAGCAACCGCCGCGCGAAGTTCTATTCCCTGACCCGGCTGGGCCGTAAGCAGCTGGAAAAAGAGGCTGCCAATTGGACTCGGCTTTCCGCTGCTATCTCCAGTGTCGTCAAGCTGAGTGAGGCCTGAGGATGAGCTGCGGACAGTGGCTTTATACCGTGCCTTTGCGGCTGCGTTCTATCTTTTTTCGTCAGCGGGCAGACGAGGAACTGAACGAGGAACTCCGGGATCATCTCGAGCTACAAACGCAGGAGAACATCGCGCGCGGGATGCACCCGGAAGCGGCCCGTTACGCGGCCTTGCGAGCACTGGGTGGGCTGACGCAAATAGAAGAGGAATGCCGGGAAAAACGCGGAGTGACCATGATCGAAAATTTTGTTCAGGATTTGCGCTACGGCTTGCGGCAATTGCGCCGCAGCCCCGCTTTTTTCGTGCTGGCACTTTCCTGCCTTACCCTGGGCATCGGCGCCAACACCGCGGTCTTCAGCTGGATCGAAGGCATCCTCTTCCGCCCTTACCCCGCCGTGGCGCATCAGGAGCGCCTGGTCGCCATCGGCGGCACCGCTCCTGGCGAAGAGCGCGGTGGGCCGCTCTCCTGGCCCGATTACCTGGACCTGCAGCGAGGTTGCACGCTGTGCGAAACCACCTTCGTGACCAAAATTACCGGCGGCACTCTGAGTATCGGCGAGCGGGCCGAGGTTACAACGGGCAGCATCGTCTCCGCCAACTATTTCGACGCTATCGGCGTTCGTCCCATCCTCGGGCGTGGCTTCCAACCGGGCGAAGATGTGGGACGCAACTCCCATCCCGTCATCGTAATCAGTTACCAGCTCTGGCAGAGCCGTTTCAAGGGTGACCCGCAGATCATCGGCAAGACCCAGCGGCTAAACAGCGGGGTGTACACCATTGTCGGGGTCACTCCGAAGAATTTCTACGGAACTTTCGTAGGCTGGGCGATGAATTTCTGGGTTCCGGCGTCCATGGAGGAGGACTTTGAAGCCGGCGGATACAAGCTGGAAGATCGCGGCGCGCGCTGGATCGAATCCTACGCAAAGCTCAAGCCGGGAGTCTCGCGCCAGCAGGCGCAGCAGGAAGTCTCTGCCATAGCGCAACGACTGGAGGCAGCCTATTCCGCCACCAACCGCGGGCGGGGCATCAAGCTTTGGCCTTTGTGGGAAACGCCGTTTAACGATGCCAGCACTCTGCTTCCTACGCTCAAGATCATGTTCTGGGTGGCGGGTTCTGTGCTGCTGATCGCTTGCGCCAACGTAGGTAACCTGCTGCTGGTGCGGTCCTTCAGCCGGCGTCGTGAAATAAACGTTCGGCTGGCTCTGGGGGCGAGGTATGGACGCCTGTTGCGGCAACTTCTCACCGAGGCTCTGATCGTTTCCGCCCTGGGCGCGGCTTGTGGACTCCTGGTCGCCTACTGGTGCCGGCATGCGTTGATTCTGCTCTTCCCCGCGCGCTCGGGAATTTCCATGCACCTTCCCGGGGAAATTGATTGGCGCGTGCTGGCGCTCAGCGTCGCCATTTGCCTCCTGACCACCCTGATTGTCGGGCTCATACCGGCGCTGGAGACGCGGAACCTTGATGTTTCCGGAGCCCTGAAAGCAGACTCCCCGAGCGTGACCGGCAACCGCAGCAGAGCATGGGTCCGTTCCAGCCTAGTTGTTGTTCAGGTGTGCCTGAGTTTCGTGTTGCTGGTGGGAACAGTCTTGCTGCTGCGCAGCTTAGAGAAGATTCGCAACACCAGCCCGGGCTTTTTGACCACTCGGGTGCTGACCACCAAAGTTTCTATAGGCGCCGCGGGGTACAGGGAGGAGCAGGCCAAAGCGTTTCAAGATCAATTGCTTGATCGTGTCAGGTCGCTGCCGGGTGTGGAAGCGGCGGCCTTCGCACGCATAACTCCCCTCGGCTATATCTCGTATTCTTCAACACCCATCGCTGTAGATGGCTACCAGCCTCGCCCCGGGGAGCAGCCCAGCGTTGACTACAATCAGGTCAGTCCTGACTACTTCGCCACCCTGGGCATTCCACTCCTCTCCGGCCGCGAATTCACGCGTGCCGATGACGAGAATGCTTCCCTGGTCGCGGTGGTGAACCAAACGATGGTTGACCGCTATTGGGGCGGGCAGGATCCCATCGGCCGGCGGCTACAGGTAAACGGCCGCTGGGTTCGGGTTGTGGGTGTCGCCGCCAACTCGAAATACGAAAGCATGCGGGAGGTTCCCAGGCCATTTTTCTACGTGCCCCTGCGGCAGGATTTTGCCAAGAGCCCGAACCTGAATATCCGCACCACACAGCCTCTGCGGACCATTGCCACGGCATTGAGCCGCGAGGTGCACACCCTGGACCCAAACCTTGCGCTATACGAGATTATTACGCTGCAGGAGCAGGTAGATCGCTCCACCTCGCCGCAACTTGTGGCCGTAACCCTGGTGGCAATTCTGGGAGGGCTGGCGCTGCTTCTCGCTGCTATCGGCATTTACGGGGTGATGTCCTATACGGTCTCGCAGAGCACCCGTGAACTGGGATTGCGCATGGCCCTGGGTGCAGGAGCCTCGAACCTGCTGCGGGTGGTGATCTCGCGTGGATTAGCCTTGACTGCCATTGGCATCGTCTTCGGAACGGCAGTGGCACTTGTGCTGACGCGGTTGATGGGAGACCTGCTCTACAACATCAGCCCGTACGATCTTCGTGCCTTTGGCTTGGCATTGGCCGTGATGACGAGCGCCACGATCACAGCTTGCCTGTGGCCGGCCTGGCACGCCACCCGGATTGACCCGGCCCGGGTTTTGCGGGACTAAGAGGCGCGCCTGTTCATGTGACTGGTACGAAGTTGAAACGCTAAGCTCTCTCAAGTTTCCGATCCAATGAAAAAGCCCCGCTGAAC
>DATEGM010000160.1:0-2670 GCA_035280085.1 Terriglobales bacterium | reverse complement strand
GGATACGACCACAACTGGATTCCCGACCGGGAAGGCGACCGTACACTGGTGCTGGCGGCGGAAGTTTACGAGCCCGGGAGCGGGCGCCTGCTGCAGGTGCTTACCACTCAGCCCGGCATTCAGTTTTACAGCGGCAATTTTCTCGACGGCAGCGCTCACGGCAAAGGCGGCAAGGTGTACCAGCGCCGGTACGGCTTCTGCCTGGAGACTCAGCACTATCCCGACTCGCCTAACCAGCCCAATTTCCCGTCCACTGAGCTGCAGCCCGGCCAGCAGTATCGCGAGACGACTGTTTTCAAATTTTCCGCAAGGTAACTGTGCAGGTTTGCCGGCATCGGCCCTCCGCACTATAGTGGCAGGGCTGGTGAGCCTCCCATGATGCTGGAAGCCCTGAGGAAGACTGTTCTGCAAGCCAACCTCGAACTGGTGGCGCGCGGCCTGGTGATTGACACTTTCGGCAACTGCAGCGCCATCGCTCGCGACCAGGGGGTAGTCGCCATCAAGCCCAGCGGCGTGCCTTACGACACCATGCGACCCGAGGACATTGTCCTCACCAACCTCGAAGGCCGCATCGTTGAGGGCACGCTGCGCCCTTCCTCCGACCTGCCCACGCATCTGGTTCTCTACCGAGCCTTTCCCCACATCGGAGGCGTGGTGCACACGCATTCCTCCAACGCCACCGCCTGGGCCCAGGCCTGCCGCGAAATTCCCTGCCTCGGCACCACTCACGCCGACTACTTTCGCGGGCCGATCCCGGTTACCCCACACCTTCAGGGAGAGGAAATCGAGTCCGAGTACGAATTCAACACCGGCCAGGTGATCGTGCGCCGCTTCGAGAAACTTGATCCCATGCACATGCCCGCCGTGCTGGTGGCCGGGCACGCGCCTTTTTGCTGGGGAAAAACCGTTGAGGAAGCGGTGCACGTCGCCGTCATGCTGGAGCAGGTTGCCTGGCTGGCCTCCTCCAGCCTGATGCTGAACCCCGGTGTGCGCCCGCTGGCCGACGCTCTGCGCGACAAGCATTTCCTGCGCAAGCACGGCCCCGGCGCCTACTACGGCCAGGAGAAGAAAGGATCATAGCTTTGCCGCTCAGTGCCATTCTCTATCTTCTGTAGGGTTAGCCCAGCTACAGGCCATGCCGCATCCGGTGCAGATAGCGCAGCTTTAGCTGGAGGGTTTTGGGTGGCGCAGCGCTTCAGCGCTGCCTTCGCCATAGCTCACGTAAGCTAGCACAGCACTAGCGATGCCGCATCCCGGTGCAGATAGCTTAGCTTTAGCTGGACGTTTTGGGTGGCGCAGCGCTTCAGCGCTGCCTTCGCGATAGCTCACCGTTGTCATCCTGAGTTGCGCGACCGAGCGTAGCGCGGAAGCGCAGCGAAGGACCTGCTGTTGTTTTTTGAGTCTGCTTCAGGCTGGCCGTCCGCAGAATGCTCCCGCCCCATAGGGTGGTGACAGCTCCCGCCCATTGTGGCGCCCTTTCCCGCCCTTCGCCGTCGCTCAACGTTTGGCAGCGGGGAATTCGCTTGCCAGGCGAATATTGGATACAGTATATAAGACTGCGCCCCTGCCCGCCTGCCGGGTCTACAATGCCCCGTTCCGGCCTGCTTGACCACGGCGGGACTCAACGCGAGGTGAATTCATGCTGACCGCCCGCTTTCGCCTGCTCTTGATCGTGCCTCTCCTCTTCTGCCTGGCCTTCGCTGCCTTCGCCCAGGACGAGGACCACGAAAAGAAAGAAGAGGGTTTTCGCTTCCGTTTTGTTGGCCCCGCCATTGGCAACCGCGTCGCCTCCATTGCCGGCGTGTCCGGCGATCCCAGCACTTACTACGCGGGCGCGGCTTCAGGCGGCGTGTGGAAATCGAGTGACGGCGGCAACCGCTGGGACCCCGTGTTCGATAAAGAGCCGGTCGCGGCCATCGGAGCGCTGGCGGTGGCGGCTTCCGACCACAGCATCGTCTGGGCAGGCACGGGAGAGGCTTGGGCAATCCGCGACACCGACGTGACCGGTAACGGCGTCTATAAGTCCACCGACGCCGGCAAGACCTGGACCCACATGGGGCTGGATCAGACCGGCCGCATTGGGCGCGTTCTCGTCAACCCGCAGAACGCAAACATTGTTTTCGTCTGCGCCCTGGGCCGGCTCACCGGCCCGCAGCAGGAGCGCGGCGTGTACCGCACCACCGATGGCGGTCAGCACTGGGACCGCGTCCTGTTCGCCGATGAGAACACCGGCTGCTCCGGTCTCTCCATGGACCCGCAGAATCCCCTCACCCTGTTTGCCGGCATGTGGCAGGCCGAAATGCGCACCTACGCCGAACTCAGCGGCGGTCCCGGCAGTGGCATTTGGGTTTCTCACGATGGCGGCAGCAACTGGACTCGCATCCTGGGCCACGGCCTGCCCAAGTCGCCGGTGGGGAAAATTGATGTGGCGGTCGCCCCCAGCGATTCCAGCCGCGTTTATGCCCTCATCCAAACCGCCGACCAGGGCTCAGTGTGGCGCTCTGATGACGGTGGCGAAAACTGGCAAGCCGTCAACTGGGATCGCGCCCTCATCGGCCGCGCCGGCTACTACATCCGCCTGGCTGTCTCCCCGCGCGACGAAAATGAAGTCCTGGTGGCCAACAGCGCCTTCCACCACTCCAGCGACGGCGGTCACACCTTCCGTCCCGT
>DATEGM010000159.1:0-6937 GCA_035280085.1 Terriglobales bacterium | reverse complement strand
AGCCCGATGGAAATCAGCGAGGTCAGCCACACCAGCGAGGTCAGCGGCGACTCGAAGTTCATCTCCTCGGCATGCGCGTAGCGCGCCTTGGCGATGGCCCCGTTCACAAAGTATGCGCCGGCGCTGGAGATCAGCATCATGATGCGCATCACAAAAATCCACACCAGCAGCTGTACCTGCACCGTGGGGTCCTTCACCCCCAGCAAGATGAAGGTGATCAGCGCCACGCCGGTGACGCCGTAAGTTTCGAAACCGTCGGCGCTGGGGCCCACCGAGTCGCCGGCATTGTCGCCGGTGCAGTCGGCAATCACGCCTGGGTTCCGTGCGTCATCTTCCTTAATGCGGAAGATGATCTTCATCAGGTCGGAGCCGATATCGGCAATCTTGGTGAAGATGCCGCCGGCGATGCGCAACGCTGCCGCCCCTAGCGACTCGCCAATGGCGAACCCGATGAAGCAGGGACCGGCGTAATCACGGGGGATGAAGAGCAGGATGATCAGCATCATCAACAGCTCCACGCTCACCAGCATCATGCCGATGCTCATGCCCGCGCGCAGCGGAATCTGCCAGATCGGGTACGGCTTGCCGCTTAGCCCGGCAAACGCCGTGCGCGAGTTGGCAAACGTGTTCACCCGAATGCCGTACCACGCCACTCCGTAGCTGCCGCCGATTCCCACCAGGCTGAAGGCAAGAATGATCGCTACCCGGGCCGCCTCGTAATGCAGCAGCACGCCGAAGTAAAGCAGGATGATGACGGCAATGAAGGCTTCCAGGATGAGGATGAACTTGCCTTGCGTGATCAGGTAGGTCTTGCAGGTTTCGTAGATCAGCTCCGAGATTTCCAGCATCGAGCGGTGCACCGGCAGCTTTTTCAGGCTCATGTACATCACCAGCCCGAACACCAGGCCGAGCACGCAGAAACCGATGCCGTAAACCAGCAGCCGGTGCCCGTCCACCCCCATGAAATTCACGCTGGAAAGGTCAGGCAGCTTGAGGTTGGCCTCGCCCGTAGCCTCGGATGCGGGCTGGGCGAAGGCAGCAGCATTGAAAAATACAACACCAGAAATGGCGGCCACGCTTAGCGCCACACGGCGCACTGGGGTCGCCAGGGAAAGAAACCAGGCGGGCATACAAATCCTCCACTCACGAGCGTTCGGGATCGACCACGTGTCAAGGCACGTCTTTCCGGTTCCGAATGACCCGACCGCTCACGGTCCTGCGGGGGCACGGGCCGGAATTCCGAACACGCTTCCACTTCCAGACTGGATTGAGTTTGGCCGCGTCGGAGTAGCTGTTGCGGCTCGCCTGACAGCAGGGGATACTACCTGTCCGCGGCGCCCGCAAACGTAAACCACCTCTTTATAACACGCCGCGAAAACCGGGGTCAAACCATGGCTGGACGCGAGTAGCGCCGGCATTTTGCCGGCTGCCGCGAGGGCATCTTGCCCTCGCACTGCGGCCGGAACGGCCGCAGGACGGCCGTCGGCACGGCACCGCTACACAGCCCCACACTGACGGTTGGCGATTTCGATTGATCACTGCGCCCTTCCTGAGAAAACCCCAGGCCACTCCCGCCGCTTTCCCGGCGTCATTCTGAAGGGCTTTCAGCCCTGAGGAATCTCGCGTGTCCCACCACCAACCTCGCCCGTTTAAATGCTGACCGCTGTCTTTCCATTCGTCATTCTTCAATCTTTATTCGTCAATCCCTCGTGATATGATGACCTTGAAGACCGCGTTCCGTCCCACACCCGTGGACGCGCAACGCCACACTCCTCAGTAGCTCAATGGCAGAGCATCCGGCTGTTAACCGGAGGGTTGTAGGTTCGAGTCCTACCTGAGGAGCCATTCTTTTGCCCGCAACCCCAAAACGGCCTGCCTTCTTCTTACGCCTGCGCCCGAACTAGCGGCGACCTAGCGGCTTATCTTTCCGGCTCCCCCGATGCAGGCTATTAGCCCTGGTTGCCCTTCTGATCTTTAATTTATGTTACGTGTTCATATTCCGGAACACACAATGCGGAGCTGTTTATGCGGTTTTGTATCCTGAGCTGTTCCTGAATCCACTATTCCGGAGTCGCCGGCTGGCTCGGCTTTTAAGTTTCTCAAAACACAGCAGCCGCCCTCGCGCGCTCTGTGGAGACCCGCTTGCACACAATAGTACCCGGACGTCTTTGTCTCGGCCTTCCTGGCCGAAAACGTCACATCTATCGAGGTGCACGAATGAACGCGTTGCTTGCATCACTTCGCTTCCCGGCCTCACAGCTCGGGAGCGAGTCTTCTCCTTTCCGTCGTACGGAGCCGCTTACCAGGGCAGTCATGCTGGCGGTAATGGCGATTGCCCTTACCCTATTCTGGACTGCTCCCCTCTACGGGCAGTCCACCATCTCCGGCGGCATTACTGGAACCGTCTCTGATCCCAGCGGAGCCGTGGTTCCCAATGCCACCGTTACGCTTAAGAACGACTCCACCGGACAGACACAGACTCAGACCACTAATTCCAGCGGTGTGTACCGTTTCAGCTTTCTCAACCCCGGTACCTATACCCTGACCACCAGCGCTCCCAATTTCCAGAGCGCCAGCAGCCATATCGGAATCAGCGTAGGGCAAACCACCACTGACAACGTCAAGCTGACCCTCAGTTCCGCCTCGCAGACCGTGACCGTTACCTCGGAAGCTCCGGTTTTGCAGACAGAAAACGGAAACGTTTCCACCACCTTCAGCGCCGCTCAGATCGCCCTTGTTCCCAATCCCGGCAACGACATGAGCTATGTCGCCCAGACCTCGCCTGGGGCAAACATGAACACCCAGGCCGGTTATGGCAACTTCGAGACCTTTGGCCTGCCCGGAACCTCGAATCTTTTCACTGTCAACGGACAGTACGAGAATGATCCCTTTTTGAACCTCAACAACTCCGGAGCCACCAACCTCCTGCTGGGCAGCAATGACGTGCAGGAAGCTACGGTCGTGAATAATGGCTATTCCGGCCAGTACGGTGGCCTCGCCGGCGCCAACATAAACTATGTCAGTAAGTCGGGCGGCAATGCCTGGCATGGCAACGCTAGCTATTGGTGGAATGGCCGCGTGTTGAACGCCAACAACTATTTCAACAAGCAGAGCCCTCCGATCACCCCCCGGCCCTTTGTCAACGACAACCAGTGGGCCGCTTCCATCGGCGGGCCCATAAAGAAGGACAAGACCTTCTTCTTCGTCGATACCGAGGGCTTGCGAGTGCTCATCCCGGTCAGCTTCCTTCCGCGGACTTCCCGCTACCGCCCCCGACCCGCGCTTCGGAACCGTCACCGAGGCGCAGAGCAACGCTGTCTCCAACTACAACGGATTGACCGTGTCGCTGCAGCGCAAGTTCACCTCCCTGCAGTTGCAGGCCAACTACACCTGGAGCCACGCCTTGGATGAGATTTCGAATGGAGGATTCCTGCCCTTCAATTTCCTCACCAATGAGAGCGTGCTCTCGCCCCAGGACCCCTTCAACATTCGACGCTTCAACTACGGGAATGCCGACTATGATGTGCGCCAGAGCGGCAGCCTGAACTATGTCTACAACATGCCCCAGTTCCGCGGTTTCGTAAGCCGCGTCTTCGGTGGCTGGGTGGTTTCCGGAACGCTTTTTGTGCGCACCGGACTGCCCTTTACTGTAATTGACGGCAATGCTACGGGCACGCTGGCCAGTAATAATTTTGGCGGCGCCCTGAATGGCGCGGGTGCTTATATCTTCGCCAACGACCTCAATCGGTCGCATGGCGGCGAATGCGGCGATAGTGCCACCAACCCTGCCACTCCCTGCCTCTCTCTGGCGTCCTTCTCGCCGGCTACTGCCGGTTTTGGCAACCAGAGACGCAACCAGTTCTACGGCCCTCGCTTCTTCAACACTGACCTGACCTTGATGAAGAACTTCGGCATTACGGAGAACTTAAAATTGGGCGTGGGCGCGACCGCGTTCAACATCCTTAACCACCCCAACTTCGATCAGCCGGTGGCTGACATTGCCAATCCCAATTTCGGGACGATTATCAGCACTGTCAATCCGCCCACCAGCATCTACGGCTCCTTCCTCGGTGGCGACGCTTCCCCGCGCGTCATCCAGTTGAACGCCCGTCTCACCTTCTAACCTGATCAGGTTTGTGGCGCTCCGGCTTCGTGCCCGGAGCGCCACGAACCGATTAGCTTGTGGAATGCCTTGCCGTTCGACTTCGGCTTCGCACGCTGGAAATGCAGGAATCAGGAGTAGGTAGGGAAGGCTAGCTTTAAGGACGGCAACAGACACCATAACTTTGCCACAGCCGAAACCACGGGCTGTTGGCTTGCTTCTCATCGTGGCGCCGATTTGCAGCCGAGATGTCGCTGGCGCTTAGCGGCCGCGGGTCCGGCGCCGCAAACATCCGTTCCAGCCACTCGATTTCGGCGATGGTCCGTTCCGGGTCCATTCCTCTTCAATATGTACCACAACGGAGCCGAGGTCAACCGCGGGCAGGAAATGCCGGACCGGGTGGATGGACGAGTGCCCCACTCAAGCGCTTTTTGCTTGCGTGGGACCTGTTCCCGGCGTGGGTGCGGGTAATGGATTCAGTTCTCGCGTGGGTGCCCGACCCCTTGCGCTTTTTGCAAAGGGTGGGAACATCGTCATGGAGATTTAGAATTGTCATGCTGAACGCAGCGAAGCACCTGCTTTTACATCGTGAAGAATAGGTGTCCCACATTTGCCCCGAACCCCATTCACACCAACTCACGCCCTTCGCGAAGTGGCTTTTTTTCTATAAGAAATCCCGCACCACTCTAATCAATACCCAACCCTCACCTGCCTCCGCTAGTTTGTGGACTCGCCTTGCTCTGGCGAATGAGAGGTGTCAAATGGCTGTTGCGATCAAAGCGACCGCAACTCTTTCGTATTACTACGCGATCAAACGTTTCTCCACCTGGCGACGTCCCGGCATCGAACTCGCTTGCCGGCACTGCGGCGAGCCCTTCCTCGTCTACTTCGGCCCTGAAATGACGGAGAGCGAAGCCCGCCGTTGGTTCTATTACCGCTCCGGCCAGGACCACCCCCACGCTGGCCATGGCTTCGCCGCCCACGAGGAATTCCCCGCCCTGGAAAAACTTGCCAGCTGAACCTCGCCATTGGCCGGCGCCCCACTCCCTGGGTGCCCCACTCAAGCGCTTTTTGCTTGAGTGGGACCACTACTCCCGTGGGTGAGAAAATTTAAGAATTGTCATGCCGAGCGCAGCGAAGCACCTGGTTTTGAATGGGTCACCACGAAATGAAGTACGCCGGGTGCCCCATATTTGGCCGCAGTCCACGTCATTGACCTCGCTACAGATCCCTGGCGGCCAAATGTGGGGAATCTCACTGCTCAAACATCGGCAACTACTCCCCTGGGTGCCCCACTTCCCTGGGTGCCCCACTCAGGCGATTTTTGCTTGAGTGGGACCAACTACTCCGGGTGGGATGGAGAATTTAAGAGTTGTCATGCTGAGCGCAGCGAAGCACCTGCTTTTGAATGGGTCACCACGACGGGGTGCCCCATATTTGGCGGGTGCCCCATATTTGGCCGCAGTCCACGTCATTGACCTCGCTATCCGATCCCTAGTGGCCAAATGTGGGGAATCTCACTGCTCAAACATCGGCACCTGGCCCACATCGGCGGCTGCCGCCTTGCGTTTGCGCCCACGCCCCACCCCGATCACGCCCAGCACCGTCAATCCCGCCAGCGCCATCCGCGGCACAAACATGCGCTGCGTATTGGACCGCAGGTCAGGAGGGTTCACCAGGAAGCCTTCCGCCAGCACCTGGGTTAAGTCGTTGGGCATCAGTCCTTCCATCACTTCCCCGTCTTTGAACTTCAAGCGCACCCACAGGCCCTCGGTCCTTGGCCGGTTGGCGAATGTCTTCCTTTGCGGCGCTCCGGTCTCGGTAAACTCGCGCACGAAGTACACGATTTTTATGTCGCGCAAATCTATCCCGACCACGTTTCCCGCCGTGTTCAGCATCTCTAACTTCCCTTCTACCAGGAAGTTAGCCGGAGACACGTAGCCGTTCACGCTGTCCCGGTCCATTTTGCGAACTATTACTTTTTTATGGGTCGAAACCATGTTTTTTGGGGGAAACGGTGAAAGCCCGCCGGCTCTCACTTCCGGGAATTGTCGCATTTTTCACAGCGTTTTTTGCCTCAAAATCGCGCACTTTTGTAGCCAAATCGCCATTTTATGTGGTAAGGTGAGGGGTTTATAGCGCCCTCGCGAAACCGACTTAAGTCCATTGGCAAGAGAAACTTACCCGCAGTTCGACGGGTTTGGCGAGCAGCCCCGTACGGGGCCGGCCCAGGGTGTGCGTGTGGGACGTAAGTCCCTCTTTTTCTAGAACATGGCCGATTACATCTACACCATGGAGATCCGGCTCTCCCCGGAGCAGCAACGTGCCGTCGCCACGTTGCAAGACGTGGTTCGCGCTAATGAGATGAACGTGTATCTCACGGGCGGGGCCATGCGCGACATCATCTCCGGCTTCCCTATCCGCGACCTGGATTTCACCGTCCAGGGTAACCCGCTGAAGCTGCAGAAGGGCTTGGAGCACGCTGGGGTGGTGGTGCAGGGTGTAGATGACGACCTGAAAACCCTGTACCTCATGTTCCCCGGCAACGTGCGGGGCGAGGTGGCCATGGCCCGCTCCGAGCGCCATGACAAGCCGGGCAAGCCGCCGCAAATAGCCCCCTCCACCATCGCCGAGGACCTGCGCCGGCGCGACTTCACCATCAACGCCATGGCGCTTTCGCTGAACCCGGGCTCGCGCGGCCTGCTGCTCGACCCCTTCAACGGCGCCGCCGATATCGAAGCCAAGGTCCTGCGTATTCTGCACAACTACGCCTTCCTGGAGGAGCCTTCACGCCTGATCCGGGCCACGCGCTTTGCCTCTCGCTTCCACTGGCCG
>DATEGM010000158.1:0-3639 GCA_035280085.1 Terriglobales bacterium | reverse complement strand
GAGCCGGTTGTCGTGAGATTAAATTATCCTCCACTGGCGAAGCGGAGGCAATGAGGCAGAAAAGGGCCTTTTTTAGAGGTTGGGGGCAGCAAGGATTGACGATTGAAGATTGACGATTGACGATTGAAACCAAGCTGCCAGCTATCAGCTTTTAGCTGTCAGTTTTCAGCTTTGAGCTAACCCGGATAGCTGAGAGCTGATAGCTTCTTTTCGCAACCGTCAATCCTCCATCGTCCTAGGCGTAAATGCCGCGCTGGCGGATGGTGTAGGCCACGCGATCAATGGCCAGCATGTAGGCGGCAATGCGGTTATTGACGCTGTGAGTCTCGGCGTATTCCACCACCGCCTGGAAGGACTCGCGCATGATGTGCTCCAGTTGCTCGTTGACCATGGACTCCTTCCAGAAGTAGCCCTGGCGGTCCTGCACCCACTCGAAGTAAGAGGCGGTAACGCCGCCGGCGTTGGCCAGAATGTCGGGCACAATGAAAACGCGCTTGTCCGAGAGAATGTCGTCTGCCGCCGCGGTGGTCGGTCCGTTGGCGCCTTCGATGAGAACGCGGGCCTTGATCTGGTCAGCGTTGCGGCTGGTGATCTGGTTTTCGGTGGCGGCCGGGATCAGCACGTCGCAGTCGGCCAGCATCAGCTCGGCAGGGTCGTATTTTTCCGCGCCCGGGAAGCCGTGAATCACGCCATTGTGCTGGCGATACTCCCACAGGGCCTCGATGTCAATGCCGTCGCGGTTGTAGAGGCCGCCGCCCACTTCGACGATGCCAATGATTTTGTAGCCGCGCTCATGCATAAGGCGGGCGGCGTTGGAGCCCACATTGCCGAAGCCCTGGATGATGACGCGGGTGCGGTCGCGGTTCATGTTGAGCTTTTTCAGGGCCTCGTCGCAAATGATCATGAGGCCACGGCCGGTGGCCTCGCGGCGCCCGCGCGAACCGCCCATATTCAGCGGCTTGCCGGTGACGACCGCGGTCACGGTCTGGCGCATGTGCATGGAGTAGGTGTCCATCATCCAGGCCATGATCTGTTCGTTGGTGTTCATGTCGGGGGCGGGTACGTCTTTCTCCGGGCCGATGAATTCGAACAGTTCGGCGGTGTAACGGCGGGTCATGCGCTCCAGTTCGCCCATGGACATTTTGTGGGGGTCGCAGATAATGCCGCCCTTAGCGCCACCAAAAGGAATGTTGACCACGGCGCACTTCCAGGTCATCCAGCTGGCCAGGGCGCGCACTTCGTCCAGAGTCACGTCGGGGGAGTAGCGCACGCCGCCTTTGGCCGGGCCGCGTGCAATCGAGTGCTGAACGCGAAAGCCGGTGAAGACTTCCAGGTGGCCGTTGTCCATGGCGACAGGAATGTGCACGATGATTTCGCGGTTGGGATAGCGCAGCACCTTCCACAGGCCTTCATCGAGCTTGAGTTTTTGGGCGGCCAGATCGAAGCGCGCAGCTTGCGCCTCCCAGGGGTTGATTTCCTGTTCCAGGGCGATGGTTTTCATAGGAGTTCTCCGGGGCGAAGGTCCGGAATTTTGGATGCGTCCAATCTAAAATTTTGATTCCGGCGAAACCAACAGTATATGAAGCCGGCCCCACGGGGGCAAGCCAGAGGTGGACGTCAAGGTGTGACGCGGTACCAAAGGGTGCAAGAGGCCTTCTGGCAGCCAACGGCTATGTCCCGGGATGACGCCTTCCTCGGGCAGTGATCGCGGGCGAGGGCGCCCGCGCCACAAGGTTGCGAGGTGGCCCGCGAGTTAAAAGGTCTGGTCGAGGTTGACGCCCATTACTAACTGATCCAGGGCCTTGTTCGCCGCCTCGCGCTTTTTCTTCAATTGCGTAATCTCCTCGCCTAAAACATTCAGCCGGTCTTCTTCGCGGTTCAGCGCCCGGGTGTAGCGCAGCAGCAGCGCCTTTTCCTCGGCGCTGCCCTTGAGCGCCTTCATGTTTTCGCGCAAGCGGCCCTGGTCGGCGTTGATGCCTTGCACCTCCTGCTGGCGGGTGGCTACCTGGCGGTCGAGGTCGGTGATTTCATTCTTTTGGGTGAGAATGCGGTTAAAGGCCTCCTGCATGGCCGGCGTGACCCGCTTTTGCTTCATCATCAGCACAACCTGGTCGTTGGTCAGGTTGGTGAGGGCGAAGCCTGCTTCCGTGGGATGGCGTTCCTGCACCTTGAATTCGGTGGTTTTACCGGCCTCGACCTGAACCCGGAAACGGTAAGTCGAGTTGGAAGTTTCCTCCGGCTTCAAACCGGACATGAGTTCCCAGTCTTCCGTCAGCGGGTGCTCGAGGATGACCTGCCGCGCCGAAGTATCGGAATTGCGGATGGTATAGGTGGTGGTGCGGCGCTGTTCGTAGGTGGAAGTCATCATGCCCTTGGCAATCTGCACGCGAGCTATCGGCATGTCGTCGTCTTCTTGCGCAGCCTCAACACGAAGGGCGGGATCGGCGGCATAGGAGAGCAGGCGGCGCTCGTTGGGGTGGATGGGATCGAGCAGACCCTCGCCCGCGAAGGTGTCAGCATCGAGCACGTTGAAGGTGCCGGCGTCCAGGGTAAGGCCGCTCGTGTTCTTCAGCCAAAGCGCGCGCAAGGCAGGGTGGGCCTTGGCGGCATCGTCGTTATCATTGTCGCCGCTGGGCGCGGTCCATAGAGTGACTTTTTCGGCGTCCACTTTGGCCTGGATAATGGGAACCAGCGCCGACTGGTTCTGCCCGATGGTGATCTTCTGCTGCACGTCGTACTCAAAGAGATCGCCCACGGCCTTGGCTGAGGCCGCAGCCTGCTGCGTGGCAGAAAGCATGGAAACGCTCGTTTGCAGCTGGGCGGGCTCTGCCCTGATCTCTACGGATTCCGCGTTTGCGCCTATCTGCAGGGTAGCGTCTACCTGATTCATGGTGTTCATGTTGGCGTAAAAATTGACGGCGCTGGTTCGAAAACCCGAAAGACTGACGCGAAGAGTCGAGGCCCCGGCGGGCACACCAGAAAAATGGTATGTCCCCGTGGCATCGGTGACAGTGCTCTGAGAGGCTCCGGTGGCGTTGTTTGTAACCGAAACTTGGGCATTCGTCACGACGGCTCCAGAGGGATCGGTTACTCTGCCCTGCAGGCTGCCGGTCGGGCCGCTGTAGACGCCGCCAATTACCCCAGAGGGGGCGGGTGCTGCGGGAGGGCCCGCAGCTTCCTTCTCCTCTATCATCGTGCCGGCGTGAGTTTGCGGAGTGAGCATCGCGGTTTCCGGGAGAGGAACTTCCGGGCGGCGGGCATAAAGCGGCTGGGAAATCTCCTGGATAAACGATTGCGGGGCGCCCGCTACCAGCGACAGGCGGATGTTGTTCCAGTCTTCGCCGATGGTGTTGTCCACAATCGCCCAGCCCTGCAGGATGGCGCTCTCGCCGGGCTTATCTGGCAGGAGGATGCGATAAGTGCTCTTCCAGATCGGCACCTCGCTGATGTAACTGACAAAGAGCTGGCGGTCGCCGTTGCCGGCGGTGGAGATGGTCATGCGGCGGAGATCAGCGGCGCGCAAGGAGCCGACAGCATCCAGGTAGCGTCCCAGTTCGCGGTCGAGTTCCGGGTCGGTGACGTGAACCGTTGTGCCCGGGCCGAGTTCGAAGGTGTGCAGTTCGCCGGTGTCGCTGACGA
>DATEGM010000157.1:0-7493 GCA_035280085.1 Terriglobales bacterium | reverse complement strand
TCGCGCATGTAGTCGGCCACGTCGCGGTCAATCTCGCCCGTCAGCTTGTTCCACAGCGGCTTGGGATACCCGTCGTCGCCCACCGGCCCGTAAACCGCCTCCCATGCCTCCAGTTGCTGACCCGAGCGCCCATGCGTGCCCAGCACCTCCTCCATCAGGCTCATCTCGCGCTCAGTGAAGGTCACCTGCCCCTCCACCGTGCGCTCCAGCGGCCGCTCCGGCACCGGCGGCTCGAATCCGGGCGTCAGGAACGCATTCTCGTCTCCATAGATGTTCACCAGTTGATAGCGGCGAAAATCAATGGGGTCCGGAAAAAACGTCCAGGTGCCCCCGAAAAAATCGGGATGGAACACCTGCAGGGCCAGCGATTCCCACCCTCCGGTCGAGCCCCCCGTCAGCACCCGCTCATAGGGCTTCCGCGACATGCGGAAGTTTTTCTCCAGGTATCGCACCAGCTCTTTGAGCAGCGCGTCGCCATAGGGTCCGTTGTTGGCCGAATTTACCGCGTAAGAGTCGTCGAAATACGGCGTGGGGTGCTGAAATGTGACCGCGATCATGCGCGGAAAATCGGGCGAGTTCCACACCTTCTGAAACTCGTAACCATTCAGCCAATGGGTAACGCCGACGGACGACAGGTAGGCCACAAAACCCGCGTCGTTCCCCGCGGGCGTCGTGCTGAAATAGAACGGCGCCTGCACGTTAAAGTGGTCCTGGATGTAAATCACCGGATAGCGCACATTTGGATGGCTTTCGTACCCCTTGGGCAGAAGCACCGTGGCCCCAATGTAAAAAGGGTGCCCCCAGAACCTGCTCAGCAGCTCGCTTTGAATCTTGATGTGCTTCACCTGCGCTGTATCCACCGGCATCTTCACCGGCGGAATTACGTTGCTGAGGCTCAGCTTCACATCGAAGCCGGCAGCGGGGTCCAGATGCACCTTCTGCACCTCGCTGTAGAGATTCCCTGGCGACTCATTGAACTGCTGCCCTTCCCACTGGTCCATGTGCGCCCAGATCGTGTGGCCGTCTTCGCGATGAAATTCGGTGTAGACATTCAGCACCGCCTCGACGTAGTAATCTCCGGTAGCGACCCTGCACAGGCTCTTGAAGGGAAAGCCGAGCGCGCCGCCGGCAACCACCGCCGCCTCACCCGGCTTTAGCTGGCTCACGTCCTCGCCGAAATAAGGCGTACGCTGGGTCCAGGAGCCAATCTGCTCGCGCGGGTCGGGATCGGGACGCCGCGCCAGCACGACAAACACCCGCCCCGTAACCGCCGTGGCGTGCGCGCTCTGGGGAAACGAAATTTCGAATTTCGCCGGCTTGCTCGCTTGCTGTGCCGCACAGCTGGCTTCCTGAGCCGGCGTCACCTGCGCCCACGCTCCCGCGCACATGACCAGCCCGGCCACTAAGGCATTAATGCGTATTCTCATGCCGTGAACCATTCCTGGAGTGTGGCTTCGACGAGCTGACTCCCTGCAGAATCCATGGCACTCCTTCCCTCTCCCGCGTGTTTCGGCGCGACGTTAAGAAACACTTAGCGGCTGGCCAGGCCACCCGCGGTTTCGGCCCCATCCATCACGTAAACGTGGCCGGTCGCGAAGGCAGCGTCGTCCGACGCCAGGTACGCGAATAATGCGGCAATCTCCTCCGGCTTCGCGTGCCGCCCCATGGGGATTTTGCGGTTCACCTCGGCCAGCATCTCATCGGTATATTCGGCGCGCTGCATGGGCGTCAGGACGTACCCGGGCGCCACCGCGTTCACCCGCACCTTGGGCGCAAGCTCCAGCGCCATGCTTTTGGTCAGCTCAATTACCCCCGCCTTGGTGGCGTTGTAATCGGCGTAGTAGGGATAGCCCATCATCCCGTTGGTGGAGGCCGTCTGCAGGATCACCCCGCTTCCCTTCTCCATCATGTGCCGGGCCGCGGTCTGGGCCACGTAGAACACACCGGTCAGGTTCACGGCCAGCACTTTGTCCCACTCTTCCGGCGTGATTTCGAGAAAATTGTGGCGAATGCTGATGCCGGCATTGTTGATGAGCACGTCCACCGCACCCATCATATGTATGGTCTTGGCGAAGGCCGCCTTCACCTGCTCCAGGCGGACAACGTCGGCGTTCACCACGCCCGAAAGCCCCGGCAGTTCGCGCTCAATGCGCTCCCCGGCTTTGACGTCGCGATCGAGCACCACCACGCGCGCCCCCTCCTCCAGGAAGCGGGCGGCGGTGGCGGCTCCAATGCCGCTGGCCCCTCCGGTGATGAGAACGCGCTTCTCCTTCAATCCACGCATGAACTCTCCGGTTGATTGCAACCCGCTGAGCGCTCCATCATACAGGGTACTATCCTTCGTCATGCTGTCTGCGTCGTAGCCGAAGCTTTGCGTAGCCGCAAATGCCGGGCGTCATGCTGAGGGCCTTCAGGCCTGAAGCATCTCGCGAGCAGGATCAACGAACATTCCAGAACTGGTCTTTTCTCCCACTCTAGCGTATGGTTTTGCGTTCTCTCACTCGCAATCGCAATGAAGCGCATTGGCACTGCGCGCGGGATGCTTCGGGCCTGAAGAGTCTGCGTGAGAACGGAGAAATCTAAACTGCGGTGGAACAGTACCGTCATTTTTGAGCCGCGGAGCGGCGTCAGAGTGTAGCCCCGGACGTTAGTCCGGGGTACAAATGCAGTAAATTCGTAGCCCCAGCGGGGCGAAAAAACGTTTTCACACAGACTCTGAAGGCCCTCAGCATGACGTCCTCCTGCGGAGGGCGTTTCGCGGGTCCCCGCACAGATTTTTTGTGTTCATGGAGCAATGAGGTGCTGATCAACACATGGCGGCGGTGGTTGTTTCTTGTCATTCTGACAGCAATCACGGCGGCCCCCGTCGCCCTTCTCGCCCAGAAATCCCCCGACTACAGCGGCATCTTCCGCAAGCAGGACGTCATGATTCCCATGCGGGACGGCGTCCGCCTGCACACCGAAATCTACCTGCCTAAAACCATGCGCGCGCCGCTGCCCTTCATCCTGGAGCGCACGCCCTACGGCCTCGACGATGATAGTAAGGGCTTCAGCCGGGCGCTGGCCAGCTACGATGACCTGATCCGCGAAAGCTACATCTTCGTTCTGCAGGACATTCGCGGGCGTTACAAGTCCGAAGGCCAGTTCGTGATGAACCGCCCGCCGCGCGACCCTAGCGATCCCAAAGCCGTTGACGAGAGCACCGACACCTACGACACCATCGCCTGGCTCCTCAAAAACGTGCCCCACAACAACGCCCGCGTAGGCATGCTGGGCATCTCCTACGGCGGTTGGCTCACCACCATGGCCATGCTCGACCCGCATCCCGCGCTAAAAGCGGTATCGGAGCAGGCCTCCCCCGAAGACCAGTTCCTGGGCGACGATTTTCATCACAACGGCGCCTTTCGGCTCAGCTACGGCTTCGAATACGCCGCCCTGATGGAGACAACGCACGAGAATTTCTCCTTCAAGTTCGACCGCTACGACACCTACGAGTGGTATCTCCGCCTGGGTGCGCTCTCCAACGCCGATGCCCGCTACTTCCACGGCCAGTTGCCCACCTGGGACGATTTTGTCGAGCATCCCAACTACGACGATTTCTGGAAGAAGCTTGCCTTCTGGCCATATTTGAAGAACCCCACCGTGCCCGACCTCAACGTGGCCGGCTGGTGGGATCAGGAAGACTTCTACGGCCCGGTAAAGATTTATGAATTGCTGGAGAAGAACGACTCCAGGCACCTCAATTATCTGGTGGTGGGCCCGTGGAACCATGGAGGCTGGGCACGCGGCGCCGGGCGCACCCTGGGTCCAATTGATTTTGGCAGCAACACCGGCCAGTATTTCCGTGCCAAAGTCCAGGCCCCGTGGTTCGCCTATTGGCTGAAGAACAAGGGCCAGCTGCCGCTTCACGAAGCGCTTACCTTCGAAACCGGCAGCGATCAGTGGAAGCAGTACGATTCCTGGCCGCCACGCCAGGCCGAGTCCCGTAATCTCTATTTCTGCGAAGACGGCAAGCTGTCATTCGATGCCCCGGCTTCCACTGCTGAGGCCTTCGACAGCTACATTTCTGATCCGGCGCATCCGGTTCCCTATCGCCACCGCCCGATTTCGCCCACCTACCCCGGGCCGGGCTGGCCCACCTGGCTGCTCGAGGACCAGCGCTTTGCCCAGTCGCGGCCCGACGTGGCCAGTTGGGAGACCGACACTCTCACGCAGGACACGACGGTGGCCGGCGACATCGTGGCTGACCTCTTCGCCTCCACTACGGGCACGGACAGCGACTGGGTGGTCAAGCTCATTGATGTTTACCCCGAAAATTACCTGCCCGATGCCAAGCTGGGCGGTTACCAGTTGATCATCGCCGACGAAGTTTTCCGTGGCCGCTTCCGCAACAGCTTCGAAAAGCCGGAGCCGCTCGTGCCCAACCAGGTCACCGAATACAAGATTGACCTGCACACCAACGATCATACTTTCCTGAAAGGCCACAAGATCATGGTGCAGGTGCAGAGCACCTGGTTCCCCATCATTGACCGCAACCCGCAGAAGTTTGTGGACAACATCTTTAAGGCAACCGACGCCGACTACCAGCAGGCCACGCAGCGCATCTACCGCTCGCCGCAATATCCATCGCACATTGTTCTGCCGCTGATGGCGGCACACGGAAGGGAAAAGTAGCAGCTAAAGCTGTCTGTGGAACAATGCCATCATTCATTCTTGTGCCGCGGAGCGGCGCCAGCATCTAACCCCGGACGCAAGAGTCTGTGTGAGAACGCAGAAATCTAGGCGGCGGTGGAACAATACCGTCATTCTTGTGCCGCGGAGCGGCGCCATAATGTAGCCCCGGACGTAAGTCCGGGGTACAAGGGGAGTAAATGCATAGCCCCAGCGGGGCGAAAGAACGTTTTCACACAAGTCCGCAAATGCTGGGAAGCCTATGTGTGGAAGCCCACGGCTTCAGCCGTGGGAATAGAACGCGTAATATGGCGGGCTTCAGCCCCGGTGGCGAGGCGTTACCGGAAGCTCTGCTGGTTGCTCACCTGTGTTGTCTTCTCTTCTGTCTCGGCTCTTTCCATCACCACCAGGTTCTTCTGCGCCTCCGCCAGCCCCTGCGCCGCGGCTTTTCGATACCAGAACAATGACGCTGCCCGGTCCCGCAGCACTCCCAGCCCATGCTCGTAGGCGAATCCCAGGTTGTTTTGCGCCGTGGCCGAGCCGTGCTCCGCCGCCCGCCGCAGCCAGCGCGCCGCCGCCCCTAGGTCTCGCGGCAACCCGCGCCCCTGCGCGTACATGCTCGCCACATCCATCTCCGCTGGAACGTAGCCCGCATCCGCTGCCTGCCGGTAAAGCTCAGCTGCCCGCGTCTGGTCCTGCGCTACTCCCCGCCCCGCGCTGTACAAATTCGCCAGGTTCGCTTCCGCGAGCGGAAAATGCTGCGCCGCCGCCTTGCTGTACCAGCGCACCGCTTCCCCCACATCCACGTTCGTACCCTGGCCCGCCGAATACATGTAGCCCAGGTTATTTTGCGCCGCTGCCAACCCGCTCACCGCTGCTCTCATATACCAGCGCACAGCCCCTGCGGCATCCTGCCCGCCTCCTAGTCCTTTGGCCAGCAATGCTCCCAGGTTATTCTGCGCCGCCGGTTCACCCGCCTGCGCCGCCTTCTCATACCACTCGCGCGCCAGCCTGTAATCCTGCTTCACGCCCTCCCCGTGTTCCAGCGCCAGCCCCAGCAGGAATTGCGCGTGTGCCTCGCCCCCGCGCGCCCGTTGCAGCAGCCCTCGCCCCGCGCCGCGGTATTGCTCCTCGTCAGATTTTCGTGGGGAATCAGGGCCTGCAGCCGATTTGCCGGCGCTGGCCAGTGCGGTCGTTGCCGCCATCAGCAGCAACGTTGTTAGCCATCGGGAGGTCACGCCTTACCTCCGCTTTTGGACCCTGAGAGGCCTCTGGATTTTCTTGCCGAACTGCAAGTGCGCGCAACATAACCCCGTTTTTTTCCTGTGTCAATTGACAAAATGCCCTAGCGCCACGCACCCAGTGCCTCTCGGAAACACCATACTTGCATGTGTCATTCTAAGCGGAGCGGCCGGCTCTCTCGCAAGCCGGACCGCTTTTACTAACGCCGCCAATTTCAATGTTGTCATCCTGAGCGCAGCGGAGGGTGCCCCACCCAACGCGCTTTTCGTTGGGTGGGTGTCCCACAACAAAGCCCGCTTTTGGCTTGAGTGGCACAGTTCACCGTCTCCTCTCAAGCGAGATTCATGTTACCGCTGTCATTTGTCCTGCCTGCTCACGCTAAACTACTCTGATCCCGATGTACGTCATGGTAATTCGCAAGCTCTTGGCTGTCGTTTCGGCGATAGTCAGCATTTTGTTTATCTTCCTCGGTATCTGGGCAATAGCGCTGACTGTTTCCAATTATCATCCATCCACCGTTTTCGACCGAGTAGGGCCGTGGTTCCTGGTGGCGGTCTTGTTCGGCCTCTCTTTTGCCTTGATGAGATTTGCGAAAAGAAGTCTGGGCTAGGGTAATGGGAGGGTGCCCCACCCAACGCGCTTTTCGTTGGGTGGGTGTCCCACTCAAGCCCGCTTTTGGCTTGAGTGGGGCAGTTCGCAGGCGAACATATTTCCTTTTTAAATTTCTATTGCAAATGCGGCCGGCGTTACGTTGCGGCATATGCGTGCGATCGCGCGCGAACGGCCACATTTTCTCCGCTGTCATTCTGAGCGAAGCTGGGCGGTTTCGCTTGCGAACCGCCCAGCGGAGTTGAACCAACCCGCGTTGGCTCAAACTGCCGATAAGGCGCCAGGGAGTTCAGGCCAATAGAATTGCAAATTACACATTCCTCAATTACAAATATCTCCTGCTCGCCCGCACATGAACTACAACGAACGAGTCTTCTGGTGGGATACCGCCTCCATGCCGGAAGGCGACCCCGCGCCGCTCCCGGAGAAGGTAGACGTTGCCGTCATCGGCTCCGGCTTCTCCGGGCTTTCAGCCGCCCGCACCCTCGCTCGCCGCGGTGCCAGGGTCGCAGTCCTCGAAGCCGAATCTCTCTGCTGGGGCGCCAGCTCGCGCAATGGCGGTATGGTCCTTACCGGCATGAAGGTGGGCATTCGCAAGCTGGTCCCGCGCTACGGCCTGGAAGCCACCCGCCGCATGTACGCTGCTTCGCTAGCTTCCATTGATTGCGTCGAGAAGATCGTCAAAGAAGAGCAAATCGCCTGCGACTTCGCCCGCTGTGGCCACCTGGAGGTCGCCTGCAAGCCGGCTCATTTTGCCTCTTTTCGACGCTCTGCTGAAATCATCGCCCGCGACTTCAACCATCAGCTCCGCGTGGTGCCGCGTAGCGAGTTGCGCAGCGAAATTGGCTCCAACATCTACCACGGAGGGCTGGTGGACGAAGTCAGCGCCGGGCTCAACCCCGCGCGCTATGTTGCCGGCCTGGCTCATGCCGCCAGGCGAGCGGGCGCGCTGCTCTTCGACCATGCGCGCG
>DATEGM010000156.1:0-2943 GCA_035280085.1 Terriglobales bacterium | reverse complement strand
GAGGTGCCCACGCCCGTGCTGGCGGAGCCGGGATTCATGCAAAACCAGGGCTGGAAATGCGCCAATACTTTGGTCCCGCTTCCCCCGGGAATCAGGCTGTGAATATCCACCGTGCTGACGTTGGCGGGCAGCGGGTCATACGTGCCGCTGGTCGCGTCGCTTACTCCCACCCACTTGCCTTGGCAATAGGAGGGCGAAGCGGCGGCCGCACATGCAGCCGTATTATTTGCGGTCTGAGATGACAAAGTGGTTGCGGAATAGGCAAAGGGACACAACAACAAGGCGAAAACCACACAGAAGCGGCGCAAAGTTACCTCGACGAAGTGTTAGCCCACCCGATCGGCTGGGTTAGCGGGATAGAACCAGAGAACCTGGTGAAAAGAAGATAACTTGCGTTGTTCTACTCGGGAAGCGAGTAGAAGCACTAGAAATCGCCTGAGGTGGGACCACAGTGTTAAGGGTTTTGGCCTAAACGGGCCATTTCCGCAGCGTGTGGGGTGCAAATTTTGGAGGCGTGCGCCTTCAGGCCGCGTGCCGAAGTGCAACACACTTTTCACCGCAGATAGCCTTTTTCCACAGCAATGACTTGCGATTTGCAAGTCATCTTTGATACGGTGTCGTCAACGTGGGCGCCAAGCCGGGGCCAAAACGCCGCTCGGGATGTCCGGTGAGCATTTCCCTGGACATTTTTGGGGACCGCTGGTCGCTGCTCATCATCCGCGACCTGATGGTCCGCGGATTTCGCACGTTTAGAGAGTTCGAACGCGGGGGGGAAGGCATTGCCAGCAATATCCTGGCCGACCGCCTGCAGCGGTTGGAAGCGGCGGGGATCATCCGGCAAGAACCGGAAAAGGACGACCGACGGCGCGTGAATTACCGGCTGACGGAAAAAGGAATTGACCTTGCGCCGGTGCTCCTGGATTTGCTCATTTGGGGTTCGCGGCATGGCCAAGCCGATGCCCCCTGCGAAATCATCGAGGAGATGGCGGAGAACCGGGAGCAAGTTCTCGCGGAGGTGCGGCGGCGTTGGGAACGTCGCGATCCAAATCCGCTTCTGCCCTGGCTCTCCGGCAGCGAGGAGGGCAGCCGCCCACAAGGAAAAAATAAAAAGTGAAACACTGGCCAGACGGATGAATCTGCAAACAGCTGAGGAGTCCGAATTTATGCAATCAGGCGTTCAGGCGGCTGTCCCCTCAAAATAGCCGAACAACACCGAACTCACGGCCAGAGGTTAACGCTGCCAACGATTTCAATCACCAACTACGAAGGAGAGAAGCATGAGCAAGGTACGAGTGCTGGTGGGGACACGCAAGGGCGCGTTCATACTGAACGCCGACGGCAAGCGCGACAAATGGGAAGTCAGCGGGCCGCACTTCGCCGGCTGGGAAATCTACCACCTCAAGGGCTCGCCCGTGGATCCCAACCGCATCTACGTCTCACAGACCAGCGGCTGGTTCGGACAGCTGATCCAGGTTTCCAACGATGGAGGCAAGACTTGGGGAATACCGGGCGGCAGCTTCACGCCCGTACCCGGAGGCATGCCCAAGGTGGAGAGCAATAAGTTTGTGTACGACACCACCTCACCCAACGGCAAACCCCTAACGACGCACCAATGGTACGACGGCACGCAGCACCCCTGGGAGTTCAAGCGGGTGTGGCACCTGGAGCCCTCTTACACCGAGGCCGATACGGTTTACGCCGGAGTGGAAGACGCCGCCCTGTTCCGCTCCACCGATGGTTCCAAAACCTGGCAGGAGCTTCCCAACCTGCGTGGCCATGGCACCGGCCCCAAGTGGCAGCCGGGCGCGGGCGGCATGTGCCTGCACACCGTCATCCTCGACAAAAATGATCCGAAGCGGATTTATATCGCGATCTCCGCGGCGGGGGCCTTCCGCAGCGACGATGGCGGCAAGAACTGGAAGCCCATCAATCACGGCCTGCGCTCGCAATACATTCCCGACCCGAACGCCGAAGTGGGCCATTGCGTTCACCACGTCGCCATGAATCCTTCCCGACCCAACACCCTGTTCATGCAGAAGCACTGGGATGTGATGCGCAGCGACGATGCCGGCGACAACTGGAAGGAAGTGAGCGGCAATCTGCCCACCGATTTCGGCTTCGTCATTGATGTGCACGCTCATGAGCCGGAAACCATCTACGTGGTTCCCATCAAGAGCGACTCCGAGCACTACCCGCCCGAGGGCAAGCTGCGCGTGTACCGCAGCCGCAGCGGCGGCAATGAATGGGAGGCGCTGACCAAAGGCCTGCCGCAGAGCAACTGCTTCGTGAACGTGCTGCGTGACGCCATGGCCGTGGATTCGCTGGACAAATGCGGCATCTACTTCGGCACCACCGGCGGGCAGGTGTACGCCTCGGCGGACGCGGGTGACAACTGGTCACCGATTGTGCGCGACCTTCCCGCGGTGCTGTCGGTAGAGGTGCAGACGCTGCCATGATCCGGGTCGTACTTCCGCAACACCTGCGCACCATTGCCACGGTGGGTTACGAAGTGGAACTGGAGGTGGCGGGCCCGGTGACCCAGCGCTCCATTCTGGATGCGCTGGAGGCCCGCTACCCCATGCTCGCCGGCACCATCCGCGACCACGTGACCCAGCAGCGGCGCCCCTTCCTGCGCTTTTTTGCCTGCGAAGAGGACTGGTCGCTCGAATCGCCGGATGCGCCGTTACCAGAGGCCGTAGCGTCCGGCAAGGAACCGTTTTATGTGATTGGAGCGATTGCAGGAGGATAATCCGCGGGCGAGGGGCGCCCGCGCCACAAACGAGCATTGGTAGAGACGTAACTTGTTGTGGTGTGTCAGGAGGTTGTTCCGCTGCGAGCCAGGCGGCTGATGGGCGGAGCCAGATGCAGACTAGCATGAGGGCGGCGATAGTTGTACTGCTGCAGCCAAGCGGAAAGACAACGGCAACGGCTCTCTGAAGAAGG
>DATEGM010000155.1:0-8251 GCA_035280085.1 Terriglobales bacterium | reverse complement strand
CCTGGCCCAACCCGCCGTTGTGCCGCAAGGCTGGACGCCCACTCTCAAAGCTTCCACTCCCAGCGTCTCTCAGTTGCGTCTGGTGTCGCGGGCGCGTGACTGGCGGCTGGTAGGCGATGGCCACGTCATACCCATCCCGGTGAAAGTCACGGCCAGTCCTGCGCAGGCTTTCCTTCAGCTTGATCTCGCGCACGCTAAAATTTCTCCCGGCAAGTACCAGCTGGCGGCCAATTGGGATTGGACGCCTCTGCCCATTGCCGGCAACGTTGAGGTGCGCCCCTTCGCCGATTTCAACGCAGTGCAGCTCACACCCCAGTCGCAGGACCGGTTGGTTACCGGCGCTGGCACGGTGCCTCTGCAGCTCACCGGCGCCGATTTTGAATTCATCAAAGGTGTGACCCTGCGCAACGCAAATCGCGGCAAAGACTCCGCCGCGCCCGTCCATTTTTCGCTGCCTCCCGCGGATGAAACCGGCCAGCAGCGCGTCCTCGATCTCGACGTGAACACCGCTTCCCTGCAGCCCGGCCCTTACCTGCTCGCTTTTACCCAACTGAACGGCTCCTCTCACGAGGTGCAGGTCACGGTTCATCCGCCCACGCCCAAGCTCAGCAACGTTCCCCTGCGCGTGAATGTGGGTGAAGCCCAGCAGACTGTTGTCCTGGAAGGCAACGACCTGGAGCGCATTGAGCGCATCACCAGCCCCAATGCCGAGTGGACGCTGGCGCCCGCCGGCGATCAGGAACATCTCAGCCGGCGCAGCGCCACCATCAAGCTGCTGCCCAAGGCGCAAGCTGGCGATCGTCTTGCTGCTACTGTTGTCGTCAATGGTCTGAATGCGCCGCTGCAGCTCAGCGACGCGCTGCAGGTCCTCGGCCCGCGACCCAGAATCGTGAGCGTCAGCCGGTCATTTTCCAGCCCCGCCGGCGTCCAGTTGCAAACCGGCGAGGTTCCCTCCGGCATCACCGTCAGCTTTGCCGTGCGCGCCGACAACACCGGCTCGCGTCCCGGCGTGCAGCTGCAATGCAAGGACGTCGGCAATACCCGCAAGAAGCTTACCCTTTATCCCGGCGACCGCCAGGACGGCGCTGAACTCGATTCCGCCGGTCAGGGCGTTCTGTTTCTCTCCCTTGATCCCGGAACCGTCGGGCAGTCCGGCTGTGAGCTCACCGCTACCATCGTCGGCGAACCTGCCGGTAATTCCGGCGCCTACCCGTTGGGCCGTGTAGTCCGCCTGCCTCGCATCGAGAAATTTACCATCACTGGCGAGAAGTTGGGCGAGTCTCTCTACGCCGGAACTCTCACTGGCCAGGATTTGGAGCTGATTGACAAGACCGGCTGGAATTCCCAGCACGGCTTCGAGGCCCAGGGCATCCCCACGCCTGCGCCCGGTGCCGGTGGCGAGCAGACACTCAAAATCGCCGTGCCCTGGCCGCCGCCCTCGCCTCAGGCTCCTCTCTACATCTGGCTCCGCGGCGAGCAAGTAAGCCGCGCCACCAACGCTCGCTACTGAAAACTTTTCAAGCCTGTCATCCCGGGCGAGCGCGACCCGAGCTACGCGAGGATCTTTCCCAGGCGCATCACGGAATGCCCCTCGCGCTTAACTTTCCCCTCACGCCAGCCGGCGGGCGCACAGTTTTTCCAGAACACGCACAGGAGCCGCGTCTGGCGCCACGAGCGCCCCCGGGGGAATGATGAATGTTTGCTCTAGCGCGAACTGCCCGGAAAGCGCCGCGTGCGGCACCCCGTCGGTGAATACCAGCCAGGTGGCCAGGGGTGGAAACGCCAGCCGGGTTTTCTCCGCGCTGCTCTGAAATCGGGAATTCTCCTTCAGCCAGTCGTGAAAGCGCAGCATAAACTGGTCATACGGCGAGCGTTCCCTCACCGGCAGCCGGGCGGCACGCAGCAGGTGGACCACTCGCCCTCGCAGGCTCCTCTGGGCGCGGCAAATCTCGCCCAGACCGGCCTCCAGCGCGTAATGGCCCGCCAGGGCGGGAAAACGCTCCCCCACCAGCCAGATCCGCTCCTGGCTAGGATTGATATTGGTAAATACGCGCAATATGCGCCCGCCCCGCGTGGGCCGGCTGGGAAACGCGTCCACGTGCAGCAGGTCATTGCGCTTGTGCAGGGGCAAATCGCGGCCCTGCTCCTCCAGCGGGCGAAAGCTGGCGTAGTCGAGCTGGAATTTTCCCGCGTAAGGGCTCAGAAGACGGCTGACAAATCCGGCCACGGCGCCGGAATATGCGCGCATGATGCCGTGCATGCGGTTCTCGTTCTCTTGGCCGTCGGAGAAGCCGCGCAGCAGGTCCTCTCTCGGGCGGTAAGAGATGTTCTTGTGCAGCCGCGAATCCATGTGACGCTGGCCGATCAGGTAATTGCGGTCGTCCTCGGCCAGGGGAAACGGCGGGCGCGCAAAGAAGAGAATTTCTCCCTTCTCCAAAAGTTCGCAGCACTGTCGGGCGCGGAGCTCCGCATTCGCCTCGGCTGACCAGCCCTGCGGCCCGAAGTCAGCGATCTCCCTCCATCCCGTCGAAGTCGTCGTGGATTGCGGCAATGCCATTACCAAAGTCTACTGCAATTCCAGAGACACCAGCGCTCCCTCGCCGGCGCTCATAGCGCGGTAGTTAACCGCAACTCTGCGGTCGTGCCACTGGCAGGAGAACTCGTCGGCGCCGATCAGCGCCATCTTCTGGTAGTTGGCGGTCAGAATCTTCCACGTCCTGCCCCCGGCGCGCACGCTCAGCGTTGCCGCCGGCGCTGCCGCGCAATCCACCGACAGCAGAGTTCCTTTCAGGTAGCGGATAGGGCCATGCGTCGGCAACTGCGGCTGTTCTCCGGCTTTGGCCGTCTCCTCCGGCGCCGCGGCCGTCTTCTTGGGACGCCACTGCGGAGCCGTGTAGTCGTCCGCCGGACGCCCCAGGATCTCCACCCGTTCCCGCGTTCGCGCCTGGTCCATCTCCTGCATTTGCCGGTTGGCCTCTTCGGCAACCTTCGAATCCTTGCTGGCGGCCAGATTTTGCAGCAGCGCCGTTGCCTCGTCCCACCGGCGCGCGAAAATATAAGCCTGCGCCAGGTTGGCGCGATAACTTTCGTTGCGCGGACTCAGTTGCACCGCTGTGGTCAGACTCCGGATGCAGCGCTGCAAATTGCCGCTTTCCATCTCCGCCAGGCCGAGCAGGTTGTAGGCGTCGGCAAACTGCGGATTCAGGCGGATGGCATCCCTCAGGTCGCTCTTGGTGGCTTCCAGTTCTTCCGGAGAAAGCTTCTCGCCGCTGCGGTGGCGCAGCACCGCGGAATAGTAGTGTACCCAGGCATCGGCGGAGTTGAGTTTGGCCGCCCGCTCGAAACAATCGGTGGCGTTGTCCAAATCGTCTTTTTGCAGGTAAGCGTAGCCCAGGTCGCGCAGCGCCATCGCGTTTTCCGGATGCTGCTGCAGCAACTCCTGCAGCGCCTGCATGCCCCGCTGCTGGTGGGCATCCAAGTGCACGTCCAGGCCGGCGAGCATGGCCTGCGCATCTACGGGAGAAATCTTGTCGGCGCTGTACGTGTTCGCCATGGTGACGTCCACCGGCAGCTTTACCGTGCGGTACACCGCTTGCGGCGACACATAGTAGGTCTTCACCTGCTGCTCCAGTTGCTGGCAACTCATGCCGAACGCCTGTTGCACCGCCTGCTCCACCGCAACGTGTTGCCCCTCCACCAAGCCGAAATATTCGCCCGCGGCGGGCATTTTCTGCATGTCGAACAGGTAATGCACCAGCACCCATGATTCTGCGTAAAAAAGCGACCGTCGGTCCCTCAGGTTGTAGGTCTTCGAGTCCGGCTGCACCTGCAGCACTTCGGCAAGCGGAATCCATTTTGAACTGCGCAGCAATTCCAGATAACCCTCCGGCGGTTTGCCGATCTGCACTGCTTCGCGCAGCACCTCGATGGTGGAGAAATAATCGGCAAAGCCTTCGTCGAACCACAGCGGCGTGGCCGGGTAGTTGCCGTCGAGCAGCACGTGCGCATACTCGTGAAACACCGTAGTCCAGGCGTTGCTCGCGGAAAGGTCGAGCACAACATAGTCCCGGTCCGGCCGGCTCACAAAGAAACCGCTCATGTTCACCGCTTTGCCCTCGTAAACCGGCACGTGGGCCTGCATTTCCTCGCTGCTGCGGAAGGCAATTATGGTGAGCGGAACCGGAACATTCACTTCGCTGCGCAGAATCAGCTGTCCGAAAAGGGCGCGCATCTGCTCGAAGCGCAGCAGCACCTGCCGGCCCCGGTCCGCCCCGGCATCGGTGTTCAGCACGAAATGCGCGGACTTCACCTGGTTCCAGGTATCCGCCCGGGCGCCCCGGCAAAATACGACGGTGCAGGCGAACAACAGGTAGTAAAGCCATGGCCGGTGCATCGCTGAACTCCGGAAGTAAAACTGCCTCAACTAAGATGCTAGCACCAAGACTGCTCCGTCAGGGATAGCGTGGCCTGTGGTCATTTCTTCCCGGTGGCCATTTCCCCCTGTGCTCATTTCCTGCCTGTGAGATTTCCTGCCTGTGCTCATTTCCTGCCTGTGCTCATTTCTTCCCTGTGGCCATTTCCCCCTGTGGTCATTTCTTCCCTGCGGTCCTCCCCCTGTGGTCATTTCTTCCCTGTCATGCTGAGCGGAACCGGCCGGTTCGCTGGCGAACTGGCCGGTGAAGTCGAAGCACCCCTGCACAATTTTTCTCCGCTTCTGCCGTTCCCGGGAGTTCTCACAAGGGTCGTTTGCGCCCGACGGCAATCCCTGTTCGGTCTCGTAGACACTGGCTGAAACTACCCTGCCGGTTCAGAGACTATTACGAAGCTCTCGATTATGAAGCGGAGGTGAAGCAAAAACCGCATCAGCCGCGTAGCGGCGTCACAGTAAAGCCCAGCACGGAAGCCTCTGTGTGAGAACTCAGAAAGGCGGTGGAACAACACCATCATTCCTGAGCCGCGGAGCGGCACCAGAATGTAGCCCCAGACGTAAGTCCGGGGTACAAAGGGGAGTAAATTCATAGCCCCAGCGGGGCGAAAGAACGTCCTCACACAGACTCGGAAGTTGTGGGAAAACCGCAATGGCACACAACGACTCCGCTTTAGCGGACGACACCTGTTTGCGTCTAACCGCAATCTCCGGTCTCGTAGAGACCGACTGAAAGTAGCCCGCCAGTTCACTGGCGGGAACGCGACGCTGAAACGGAGTCCCGTAGGGACGACTGAAGCTACAAGGCCGGAATCACGGCACGCATCATATTTTCTCCAGCGCCCATCTTGCGTGCTCGGCCACCACCGGGTCCGGATCCGAACTCAACTTTTTCAACGTAGCGGCAAATTTAGCGTCGCCGCTGTTCCCCATGGCGATCACCGCGTTCCGCCTTAGGCCCGAAAGCTTGGCGCGCCGCACCGGCGATCCTCGAAAAACTTCCGCGAATTGCGACGCGGTCATCTCCGCCAGCCACTCCAGCGCCGGGTTCACCAGTTCCGGCCGGGGCTGCAGTTCAGGCTCGGTGTTGGCCTGCGCTTTCCGGTTCCAAGGACACACGTCCTGGCAAATGTCGCAGCCAAACAGGTGGCGGCCCATGCCGGCGCGCATTCCCTCGGGAATGGCGCCGCGCTTCTCAATGGTGAGATAGGAAATGCAGCGGTTGGAATCGAGCTGGTAGGGCGCGGTCAGCGCCTGAGTGGGACAAGCCTCGATGCACCGCGTGCAGCTTCCGCACCGGTCGGGCGCGGGCAAATCGGGCGCCAGTTCCAGCGAGGTCAGGATCACTCCCAGGAAAAGCCAGGAACCCAGCCGCTGATTGATGATGCAGGTGTTCTTCCCAATCCATCCCACGCCGGCATACTTGGCATACACCCGCTCCACCAGTGGACCCGTGTCCACATAGGCGCATGTTCGGATTTTCGGTTCCGAGGTTTTCTGCCCACTGACATCTGGCCACTGGCCACTGCCTTTCCGGCCACTGCCCGCTGACCACTGCTCACTGAGCTTGGCTTCAACTTGCTTCAGCTTTTTCAGCATCACGTTGTGGTAGTCGCGCCGGCTCCAGGCATAGCGGGATATCCAGCCCCGGTCGGAATCGCTCACCTGGGTGGAATAGGGCTGGCCACTGTTGTAATTGAGCGCGCACACCACCACGCTGCGGGCCCATGGCGCCACCGAGCGCAGTAAAGCGCGCTTCAGCCGGCCCTGTTCGTCGCGCGCCTGCAGATATGCCATCTCGCCGCCCCGGCCCTCGGCAATCCAGGTTGGAAAGTAATCCAGCTCGGGAAACTCCCCTACGCCGGCAATTCCTGCGAGGCCAAAACCGGCCTCGGCGGCGGCTTGTTTCACCAATCGGCTTAGCTCGGGCGCGGGCGCGAACATGCCCTTATTTTCGCAGTTTCGCAGCTGACTAGCTGTCTGGCTGACTAGCTGAACAGCCTCCTAGATTACCTGGAAGCCATCTCGCAAATGGGTTTTGAAAGGGCGCGGCTTCAGCCGCGCCGTCCAGGACCACATAAACGCTGGGCTTTAGCCCCTGAGGGAAACCGACATTTACGGGCTTGGCTCGTTATGAGATGGCTTCTAGTTGCGACTGGCCAACTTATTGGCCAGTCAGCCAGTTAGCCAGCCAGCTAGTCAGCTCCGTTTCATCACCGCGCCCTGTGATGCGGGACACAGCCTTCTGTGCCAAAGCGGGGCATCTTGGATACTTGCTGGCGGGGTGTCCCCGCCGGCCCGGGCAGACCCAAGGAGTGGCGCGATGATCAACCGCCGCGAGCGTTACCGGCTGGACGTTGTCAAACCGCCCAAGCAGGATCCGCAGCAGCGCGTCTACAACTTTAACGAGGTCTCGCAGAGCTACGCCCCGGAGATCGCCGTGGAACAGGCCCAGCGCTGCCTCTATTGCGATCATGCTCCCTGCGTCAAAGCCTGCCCCCTGCACAACGACATCCCTGGAGCCCTCTTCCTCCTCGGCCAGGGCGATTTTGTGGGCGCCGCCCTCCGCTTCATGGAGACCTCCAACCTGCCCGACGTCTGTGGCCGTATCTGCCCCCAGGAAAAACAATGTGAGGGCGCGTGCGTTCTCGGCTACAAGAAGGCGCCGGCCTGCATCGGCAAGCTGGAAGCCTTCGTCATGGATTACGTGCGCCGCACTCACGGCTATCCCACCCGTCCGAAGGCGGAACCTACGGGCATGTCGGTGGCGGTGGTCGGCGCCGGGCCGGCTGGACTGGCGGTGGCAGAGGAACTGGCCGCACGCGGGCACAGTGTTACGGTCTTCGACATGTGGCCCTTCCCCGGCGGCCTGCTTCTCTACGGCATTCCCAATTTCAAGCTCAATAAGGAAGTCGTCTTCTCCAAAATCCAGTACCTCGAAGACCTGGGCGTGAAGTTCGTGTGCAACTACCGTGTGGGCAAAGATCGCCCCGTTGACAGTTTCCTGGGTGCGGACGGCTTCCACCTGGTCTTCCTCGGCTATGGCGCCGTCAAGGGCGGGGTCATGAAGATCGAGGGCGAGGAGCTGCGCCACGTTTACCAGGCCACCGAATACCTGGTGCGCGGCAACCTGCCGCCGGAGCTTCTGCCCGAGCACTGGCGCGATGCCGATAACCCCAAGCCCTACGCCGGCGACATCACCCTGGTCATCGGCGGCGGCGACACCGCCATGGATTGTGTGCGCACCGCCCGCCGCCTCAACCCTAACAGTAAGGTGTATTGCGTTTACCGCCGCACCGAGGTGGAGATGCCGGGGCGCTATGAGGAGCGGGTGAACGCGGTCGAAGAAGGTGTGCAGTTCGAATGGCTCACAGCACCCGTGCGCCTCCTGGGCAACGAAAAAGATGAGGTCGCCGCGGCCGAGTGCATTCGTATGAAGCTGGGCGCGCCCGACGCGAAAGGCCGGCGCTCGCCGGTCCCCATCGAGGGCTCAAACTTTACCTTGCCCTGCAACACCGTCGTGCTGGCTATTGGCTACAACCCGGAAACCGAAATCCCCGAAACCACTCCCGGACTCCAGATGACCAAGTGGGGCACCGTGCTGGTACAGGACGAGGAAACCGGCCGCACCTCCCGCGAAGACCTCTATGCCGCCGGCGACAATGTTCGCGGCGCCGACCTGGTCGTGACCGCCGTCGCTGGCGCTCGCAAAGCCGCTCTCGACATGCATCAGCGCCTGCTGGCCATGAAGTCTCGGAAGCAAGTACCCTGTACCTAGTGGACCCCGTGACGCAATCTCAGAATTCCGTAATGGATTTCTTGGTT
>DATEGM010000154.1:0-6733 GCA_035280085.1 Terriglobales bacterium | reverse complement strand
CGAAATTAACCGCACCACCCCTAAAACCCAGTCCGCGCTGCTGGAAGCCATGAACGAAGGCCAGGTTACGGTAGATGGCCATGCCTATCTCCTGCCCCTGCCCTTCCTGGTAGTTGCGACGCAGAATCCGGTGGAGCACCACGGCACCTACCCCCTGCCGGAATCGCAGATGGACCGGTTTCTCATGCGGGTGCGGATGAGCTATCCGGAAGGGGATAGCGAGCGCGCCATTCTGAGATCGCAAGCCGGCGCCGCCCGGTTGGACGAGATGCGACCCGTTCTCAGCGGCGCCGATGTAATTGCGATTCAGCAGGAAGTCACGCGCGTGCAGGTGGACGAGTCGCTGGTGAACTACACGCTGGAGATCGTGAAACGCACGCGCGAATCCGAATACCTCTCCCTGGGCGTCTCCCCGCGCGGCGCGCTCATGCTTTATCGCGCTGCGCAGGCGCTGGCCTATATTGAGGGTCGCAACTTCTGCACTCCCGAGGACTTCAAGCCGCTGGTGGTGCCGGTCTTTGCCCATCGCGTGGTGGTCAACGCGCTTTACTCTTCGACTCTCAAAAAGACGGAGCAGGCCGAGCAGGTGCTGAAGGAAATTGTTGACGCCGTGCCCGTGCCCGTATAGCAACTGCTTTCTACCTGGGCCCCTGCGAACCTGTAAAATACTTGCCGCTGCCTAAGGACTTGCTCCTCTATGACCGTGCTGCGTTTTTTCATGCTGCTTTCGCTGGTGGTGTGGCTCGGCGGGATTGTCTTCTTCGCCTTCGTGGTGGCGCCCGCGCTGTTTACTTTGCTGCCCAACACGCATCTCGCCGGGCTGGTGGTCGCGCGCTCCCTCAAAACTCTGCATTGGATTGGGCTGTTCGCGGGGCTGGTGTATTTGCTGACTTCGTTTGCTTATGCTCGCCTGACCACGGCTTCAGTGCAGCCGCTGGCCGCGCGCAACGTGCTCATGTACCTCATGCTGGCGCTCACCGCCGTGCTGCAGTTTTCCATCATTCCGCGGATGGACGCCCTGCGGCTGTCAGTTGGCCAGATTGATGCCGTCGCTCCCGACAACCCCGCGCGTCTGCAGTTTAATGCGCTGCACGTCTGGTCCACTCGCCTGGAGGGTGCGGTTCTGCTGCTCGGTTTGGCCCTTATCTATTTGACCGCCCGCGTGGCCGTGCAGCCGCGCTCCGCGACCACTATCACGATGCCCGCCTCAGTAATGCACGGGAGCTAGAGCGGGGAGTCAGTTGTCAGGAGTCAGGATTTCTGATTTCGGCTGACTCACAACTCCTGCGGTTTCAGAAGTGGCTCTCGTTCGGGAATGCCTTCCGCAAAAAGCCGTCATGCTGAGGCCCTTCAGGGCAGAAGCATCTCGCGTGCATTACTGTGATCTCAACCCGCGCGCTGGTCCCTGACCACTGGCTCCTGCTCTATCCAGCGCCCCATCCAGGTACACCAGGTATCCCTCGATCAGCCGATAGCTGTCATAGTAGTCATCCAGGTGAACGGCTTTCATGTTGTCTTGAGCGCTGTGAAGAATGGGCCAGGTTTGCTGCGTCACAGAATGAATGGTGATGCGGGGAATTTTGCGGCGGGCGAACTCTTCCGAGTCGCTGCTGCCCACATTATCAACATTCACAACTCCAAGCGGCAGGCTCAGCGACTTGGCCACTGCCCTCAGTGCCGCCGCCAAACAAGGATCGGCATGGCTGAGCCACATTTCGGTTGGACCCAGGCCCAGGGTGTCCATGTTGACCATGGCCTCGGTACGCGCAACCTCGTCCTTGCTCATGTGGCGCACATACGTCTGAGAGCCTAGTTCGCCCTTCTCTTCGCCGCTGAAAGCTATGAAGACGAATGTGTGCCGCCGGGGCTCGGTCCGCAATCCCTGATAGAGGCTGGGCAACAGCGACGCCCCGCTCCAGTTATCCACTACACCATCCCCCACTAATACGTGGTCGAAGTGGGCCCCTACGACAATCGTCTGCTTGCTCTGTCCAGGCAGCACGCAGATCAGGTCGGGCTGTTTGAGGCGCTCTACCGGCTCTTCCGTGAGATGGTCCGTGCAGCCTAACTCCGTGAACATCTTTTTGAGAATGGCCTCGCGCTGGGCATTATCTCGAGAGAATGATCGAAGCCGCTGCTCCACTATTTCCTTCTTCACCGCCTGGAAACTCAGGCCCGCTGCGAACAGCACAGCTGGAAGCGTAACCAGTACGCCGACGATAAGTATCTCTGATCGAAATCGCATAGCCCAGCCGGAGCATAGCATCACTGCTCGCCCGGCCCCTCCATTTATGATGGGATGGTAGCTGCCAGGCTTTACCAACTACTAACTACCAGCTACCAACCACCGTTCCTTATGAAAACCGGAATCATCGGCCTGCCGCAGGTAGGCAAATCATCGCTGTTTCGCATGCTGACCAAAGCGCAGGTCTCCGAGCGCGCTTATGCCAATCCCCGCGAAGCTCATGTTGGCGTAGCCAAAGTGCCGGACGACCGTCTCGACCGCCTAGCGGCCATGTGCAATCCGCGCAAACTGATCCACGCTTCCGTGGAATATGTGGATGTGGCCGCCATGCCGGTGGCGTCCAGCAAAACTGCGGCTGGACCAAAAGAGGGCCTCAGCGAATCCATTGTCACCAACATAAGGAGTGTGGATGCCATCGCGCACGTCGTGCGCGCCTTTGACAATCCCTCCATTCCCCACGTGGGCGAAATCAACCCCCTGCGCGACATCAAGAACGTGGACTTCGACCTGATCCTCAGCGACCTGGGCCAGGTGGAGAAGCGCCTGGAGCGCCTGGAAAAAGACCTGAAGAAGATGCGCTCGCCCGAACTGGAACGCGAGCACGACCTGCTGTTGCGCGCCAAGGCCCATCTGGAAAGCGAGCGCCCGCTGCGCGAAATGGCCATGACCGCCGAGGACAAGAAGCGCGTGCGCGGCTTCATGTTCCTGAGCGAGAAGCCCATTCTTTACGTGCTCAATATCAGCGAGACTCCCGACCTCGGCCGCGAACTGGAGGGCGCCATCGCCAAATACGGTCTCACGGAAGTGGCCTCTCGGCCTAATGCCGGCGCTATCGCCATCTGCGCCAAGGTGGAAGCCGAACTGGCGGAAATGAGCGACGAAGATGCCGCCGAATTCCTGGCCAGCTACGGCCTAAAAGAAAGCGGCCTGGTGCGCCTGGTGCGCAAAACCTACGAGTTGCTGGGGCTGATTTCGTTTTTCACCGTGGGCGAAGACGAGTGCCGTGCCTGGACCATAGTCCGCAACACGCGGGCCGTGGAAGCTGCCGGCGCCATCCACTCCGACCTGGAAAAGCACTTCATTCGCGCCGAGACCATTCACTGGGACGCGCTGCTGGACGCGGGGTCTGAGGCCAATGCCCGCGCCCGCGGCACTCTGCGCCTGGAAGGCAAGGATTACATCGTGCAGGATGGCGACGTGATGCATATCCGCCACTCGGGGTAGAGGCAGTTCTCAGTTCTCGGTTCTCGGTTCTCAGAAAGTAGGTTCTTCAGTACGATTGCCGGGAGGGCTGAGATGGGGCAATCCTATCGCGACTTGATTGCGTGGCAGAAAGGTATTGATCTTGTCACTGAGGTCTATCGCTTGACTCAGGCCTTCCCACGCGAAGAACTGTATGGTTTGAGCAATCAGCTGCGCCGGGCCGCGGTTTCTGTTCCCAGCAACATCGCAGAAGGGCAGGCGCGATTTTCGCCCAAGGAATTTCACCACTTCCTTGCCACCGCGCGCGGCTCCCTCGTCGAGATTGAAACTCAAATCATAATCGCTGAAAAACTGAAATATCTTCAGCCGGACGCCAGCCACAGCATTCTCGAGCGGACTGCCGAACTCGGCCGTATTCTGAACGGTGTGATTGCCTCGATTAAGCCGAAGTAAGCGGCCATCATCACAACTGAGAACAGAGAACCGGGAACTGCATTATGACAACTGAGAACCGAGAACTGAGAACCGAGAACTGAATGCACGCCATTGCCCTCAGCATCCTGCTCGGCCTGACGGCTGCCGCCGCCAACGTGGTGGGCGGCGCGGTGGTGGCGCGCCGGCCCTGGGAACAGCGTTATCTGAAGTACTTTGTGGCCCTGGGCGCCGGCTTCATGCTGGCCACCGCCCTGGTGGAAATGGTGCCGGAGAGCGTCAAACTGCGCGGCTTCAGCGCCGGTTTTGTGGTCCTGCTCGGGTACCTGCTCATCCATTTTTTTGAGCACACGGTCACGCCTCACTTTCATTTCGGGGAAGAGACTCACACCGCCGAGTTTGTGCAGGCGCACAAAGGCATCTCCGTCCTGCTCGGCCTGATCATCCATACTTTTTTTGACGGCATCGCCATTATTTCCGGCTTTTTGGTCTCCAGTTGGCTGGGATGGATCATCTTCATCGCCGTTTTCCTGCATAAGATTCCGGAAGGCTTTACCGTGGCCTCGGTGATGCTGGCCAGCGGGCGCAGCCGCGGCATGGCCTGGGGGGCCTCGGTTTTGCTGGGCGCCGCCACGCTCGCCGGCGTGCTGACCATGGCCTTGTTCCGGCACCAGGTCGGGGCCGGACTGCCGCTTTCCGCCGGCGTCACCATCTACGTTGCCGCCTCCGACCTCATCCCCGAAGTCAATAAGGAGCCCGGCGTCAAGATGGCGCTGGTGGTCTTTGTGGGTGTCGCCTTCCTTTTTGTGTTGGACAGAATTTTTCACGTCCACTAAATGCGATTTCAAAGTAGTAGAATTGTTTTGACGCAGTTCCAGGGTTTGTCCATGCACACGGTTTCATCCGGGCGCCAGCCCGATGTTCCTCCCCCTCCCCAGAACCAAATTCATATTCCGGACGCGGCCAGCTCCGGCCGGCCGCTAGCCCATGACTGGCTGCCCACCTGGCAACGCCTGGTGGTCATCTCGCTGTTGTTCGCACTATTTGTGTTTTGCAGCAGCCTGGCTGTGGATTACGTTCTGCTCGTCCACCGCGATTCGCCAGTGGCCACGGTGGAGGTTTCCGATGCGCTGGCCGCCCTGCTCGCAGGCGTGCTTTTCTACAAGATCCTCGACGGCGGACGTAAGCGCCGCAAACTGATCCTGCAGCGGCTGGAAACCATTGACCAAATGAACCATCACATCCGCAATGCGCTGCAGGTTATTTCTTTCACAGTCCACGCCAATCAGGAGCACGCCAAGGAAGTGGCCAATATTGATCGTGCCGTCAACCGCATTCAGTGGGCTTTGCGGGAGATTCTGCCGAAGATGTAGTCCCAGTACCCAGTACCTAGTTCCCAGTCGTCTGACTGCCACAAGGTACCTGCGCATTGCAGGCTCTGTCGCGATGCCGAAAAGCGGTCTTTTACTAAAGCAAAAAACAAGGAGCGCCCGACCTCTTGGCCGGGCGCGTCTCGCAATTTGCAACTGGGTACTTGGAACTGACTTTACTCCACTTGATGTTTCGCGGTGTAGCCGTCGCGATACACCAGTTGGTACTTCACCTCTTTGCCCTTCTGGTTGTGGATCTTCAACGGTTGTCCGTCCGGCGCCACCAACTCCACCTTAAGCTTGCGGTAGCTGCCATCCAGCTTGGAGTCCGTAGGGTGATAAGCAATGGTGTACTGGTTGCGCAGCGAAGCGCCTATATCGCGATAAATATCCGGTAATTCGCCCTCGAAGCGCGGAAAATACGCCTTGCCCCCGGTCAGCTTGGCGAAGGTTCGCATCTGGTTGTCGGCCTGCAGGTAGTCCATCATCGCTGCAGAAACGTCGGGATTCATCCCGTAGTGCGACTCCACATATTCCCGCCACATGAAACCGATGCTGACCGGGAAAATGGTCACATCCTTGGTGGCCTTAACTTTCTGCAGGATTTGATCCAGCGTCAGCTTGCTGAACGTGTCGCGCCCGGTGGAAACCACCACAATTGCTTTGCGTCCTGGGAGGCGGTCCAAGCGGTCCAGCGTGTCGTAGAGCGCGTCAAAAAGATTGGTTTCGCTGAAGCCGGGAATGCGCAACTGGTTCAGGGCGCCAAAGATGGCCCGTTTGTCCTGGGTAAAGTCAACCAGGATATAAGGCTTCATGTCGTAAGAAACCACCGCCACCCAGTCGTTCGGCTTCAGGGAATTGGCGAAGTAGTAGGACGCGTTTAGAGCGTCGTACATGAACGAATAATTGGTGGCCGCGAACTCGACCAGCAGCACCGCCGTGATCGGGGCTTCCGACTGGTTAAAACTGGCTATATTCTGCTGTACCCCGTCTTCGAACACCTTGAAATTATCCTTTTTCAGGCCGGGGATGGGCTGTCCTTCTTTCGTAAGCGCCATTACGTCCAAAGTAACCAGTGGGACGTTGACCTGGATGGAGTAGTCGGGCATTCCTGGGACTTTTTTGGGTGCGGGAGGAGGCGGCGGAGGCGGTTCTTCCTTCTTTTTGGGAACCGCGATGGGGCCAATATCTCCTTGCGGACCACCAGCTTCCGGTGGGGCCTGCTCGGTAGGCTTTTGTTGCTGCTGACCCGAACTTTGATCTTGCGCCCAGGCAGGCAGAAGCAGGCTAGTAAGCAGCAGGCAGAGAACGGCAAACAAGCTAACTGCCCGCAGTGCAACCCTTTGCCCTGGGGAACAGGACGATGGCACACTTAACATGAATCCCTCTAGACGAGACTCTCTCTGTGCTAGTATAGATGCACCCTGACGCGATTTGGATAGATATCGCGGCGGCCTACCTCCCCGACATTTACAGACCTGGC
>DATEGM010000153.1:0-3688 GCA_035280085.1 Terriglobales bacterium | reverse complement strand
CGATGCTGAACATCTGCCGGTCAGCGGCGAGTTTGACCGGGTCTTAGCCGATGTACCTTGTTCCGGCACAGGCACGCTGGCCCGCAATCCGGAAATCAAGTGGCGGCTGAAGCCAGAGGACCTGGCGGATCTGCATGCCCGCCAGTTGGCGATTGTGACCGCAGTCGTAAATCGCCTAGCGTCGGGGGGACGGCTGGTCTACTCCACCTGCTCGCTGGAGCGCGAGGAAAACCAGGCGGTGGTGGAAAAACTATTATCGAACACCTCTTTCGGCCTTCGCCTGCTGGACTGCCGCGGCGAACTGAAACGCATGCAGGAGCGCGGCGAGCTGGTGTGGCAAGATGTGGACTCCATAACCGATGGGCTCTTTCTGCGCACGCTGCCCGGCGTGCATCCCTGCGACGGCTTCTTCGCCGCAATTTTTGAAAAGAACGGATAGCATGGATGTGTTCGGTCGGCTGAAGGTATTTGCAAAAATTCCCTGAGGCGTATTGCCAGTGTGAGAAGACGCAGGGGTCCCTTCGGCAAGCTCAGGGCAGGCTCTTCGACTCGCTCCGCTCAGGATGACAGGGGTAGAGGAGCTGGTAGTTGGTAGTTGGCAGCTCGTTGGTAGCTAGTGCTTGGCCGCTTCTTTCCAACTGCGAACCACCAACTACCAACTACTAGCTACCAACTACCAACTACCGCTGTACTTCAAAGTTGACCACCGTGCCGGCGGTCACCTTCTGTCCGGGGGCGGGGTTCTGGCCGACAATAATGGTAGCGGTACTTCCGGAATCGGGAGTCGGAGGCGGTGTGCTGCCTGACGCCGGCGGAGCTGCTCCAGCATTGCCACTCGGGCGGACAGTCAGGTTGCCCACGTGCAACCCGGCTTTTTCGATGTCGGCGCTGACCAGAGCCAGCGGCTGTCCGACGAAGTTGGGCATCACGAATGCCTGCGGGTCGGGAGGTGCGGCTATCAGGACACTAACGCGAGGCGCAGAAATCTCGCGTGCGTTCGGCGGCGGGTCCTGGGCGATCACCATGCCTGGCGCGGGACTGGGCAGATGCGCTGTAGCCTGGGTTCCCATCTCCAGGCCGCGCTCGCGGATGTTGATTTCGGCGGCGCGCCCGCTCTGCCCCACCACATCGGGGATGGCCACCCGCTGCGAGCCCAGGCTTTCGGCAGCGCGCACCTGCCAGCCGCGGCGCACCAGCGTGCCTGGGTCGGGCACCTGCGACATCACGCGGCCAAACGGAACCTGCGCGCTATAGAAGCGGCGCTCCACGGTAAACGTGAGCCCATCCTGAAAGGCGAGCCGCTGCGCGTCGGCCGGCATCATGCCGACAAAGTTGGGTACCGAGACTTCCCGCCCGTGGATGGCCAGGCGCATGGTGGTAATGGCCGACACCATGGCTACCATGAGCAGAATCATGGCCAGGGAGAGCAGGCGAAACAGTGTTTTTACGCGGGCGATGAGGTGATTCTAGACCCTTTTGCCCGCGGAGAGACAGAGACCATTGACGATTGTTGATTGACGAATTTCAGCGCCGTGGGTGGGCAGCCGGGACGTGTAAAGCCAGCAGTAGAATTTTGTTCGCACCGTGTCTGTATACTGATCCGCAGCACATTCGGGGTCTTGGCATTAATGGTCTGGTGGACTTCGAGTACAACCCTAACCGCGTGCTGCTGATCCGGCACTAGTTGCCATCCAGCGCGCTCTTGCCATAGGCGTACTTGCCCGGCATTCCGCTTCGCTCTCGGAGAGAGACGCTGGCGTGTCGTACTGCTGCGACGTTCCCCTGGAGGAGCAGCCCTGCTGCGGACGAGGGCGGTCGGCTTGCCGGCTCGGCAGGCAGGAACATACCTGCTAGAATCAAGACCCTTGCCGTAACTGGCTACGCTGCAGAAAAGAGATCCCATGCCCAATTTGAGTGGAGTGCTTGCGCAGTTGCGGTCGGAACGGGACCGTGTCGAAGGTGAAATTCAAAGATTGAACGAGGCAATTCGTATTCTCAGGCAGCTGGAGGGAGGCGGTCACGTTCATGGCAGCGGCTACGGTCAGCCGGCGCGAAGCCGCTTCTCGGCCGCTGCCCGCGCCCGAATGGCGGCAGCCCAACGTGCGCGCTGGGCCAAGGTGAAGCGCAGTCAGGCCTCGAAGCCGCGCGTAATGAGCGCCGCCGCGCGCCGGAGGATAGCTGCCGCGCAGCGCGCCCGCTGGGCCCGCCAGAAGTCGGAGCAGAGGAAGGCGGCCTAGACTCTCGGGGCGGCTGTTGGTCTGCCATGCAGGCGATCGCGATTCCGGGCGGGGAACTCTATTATGAGGAGCGCTTCCTCCCGCCGGAAGATGCCAGCTGTTTTTTGGAAGCCCTACTGAACAAATGCGCCTGGGGGAGGCGCAGAACGTCCTTTGGACGCCCCGTTCCGCGCGACGAGGCGTACTACGGCGATCCAGGAACGCACTACACTTACTCCCGCCGCGAGTACCAGCCGCTGCCCTGGCTGGGGGAATTGCTCAGCCTGAAGAACCTGGTTGAACAAGCCACGCCGGCCGAGGCTTATGCCAACTTGTCGTTGCCGGCGCTGGGTTACAACGCCGTGCTGTGCAACCTGTACCGCGACGGCAACGATAGCGTGGGCCTGCACGCCGACGCTGAGCCGGAAATGGGCCCGGTAATCGCCTCCCTCAGCCTGGGCGCCACTCGAACCTTCCGCCTCAGGGCGATGGGTGGTGCTGTGGCTTTTTCTGAACGGCTGCCGGGCGGCAGCCTGCTTATCATGGCCGGACAAACCCAGAAGAACTTCAAGCACGAAGTGCCGAAGGAGCCGCGGGCGACGCAGCCCCGCATCAACCTGACGTTCCGCCGCATCGAGCACCGGCACTAGCCGTCCTTTGTGCCTCTGCCGAAGAATTTGGTTTTTAGTATTGCCGCGGGGCGGGGTGGACCAGCCATTTCAGAAACATATTCACCAGCATGAGTACGATGGCGCCCACGAAGGCAGCGCCAAAGCTGGTTATGCGGAAGCCGGGGACGAAGGCCGACGCCAGTTCCAGCATCAGGGCATTGATGATGAACCAAAAGATGCCCAGGGTGAGGATGGTCAGGGGAAGCGTAACCAGTTTGAGGAAGAGCCCGAGGGTGGCGTTCACCAGGCCAATGACGATCACCGCCCACAGAGCCGCGCCAAAGCCGCTGACGTGAAAACCCGGCACCACGTGGGCCACGATCAGTAGAGCCAGCGCGCTCAGCAGCCAGTTGAGGAGCAGGCGAAGCATTGAGTAATTGGGTAATTGGGTAATTGAAAAACCGCCGAGAACTAGCTACTCGCGAGGCCTTGCCGTTCTGCCCAATTTACACAATTACTAAATTACACAATTACCCAATTCCGCGTCATCCTGCCATCACCACCGGGCGCTGCACCGGTCGCTTGGGGCCGCGCTTGCGGATGAGGAGTACACGAATGCGCTCCAGCAGTTCTGCCGGGGCATACATGCCCTTGGGAAGAAAGACATCGGCGCGCGTGTCCCGGTCATAGATGCGGATTTTTCCCGAGAACAGGATAGTAGGGGTTTCGGGAGAGACGCTCTTGACCTCGTCAATCAGCCGGGTTCCGTCCACACCCGGCATTACCAGGTCAGTCAGCACCAGGTCCACCCCGCCTTTGCGGAAGTGCTCCAGCGCTTCCGCGGCGTTGCTGCAGGCAATG
>DATEGM010000152.1:0-2492 GCA_035280085.1 Terriglobales bacterium | reverse complement strand
CATGGCTTGAGCCGTGGCCGGCAGCGGAGCGACGCCGTGATCAGCGGAGAGCGCAATCCAGACGCTGGCCAGGCCGAACTGCTTGCCGAGGAAGTCGAAGAAACCGGCCAGTTGCCGGTCCATGGCCACCGCCAGCGCGCGAATTTTGGGCGAATCCGGTCCCAGATCATGCCCCAGAAGATCGTTCGCCGAAAGGCTGATGGTGAGCAGATCAGTTGCGGGGCCCGTGCCCAGTTTCTCGTTCTTGATCAGGGCGCGGGCAAATTCCAGCTCATAGTCGTTCGCAAAGGGGGTAGGGCCAACCACGCCGAAGAATTCGACGCCGGGTTTGCGGGCAGTGCTGAACTGCACGTTGCCGCTGCTATCTTTAACTTCTCTGTTCCAATACTTGTCTGCCGCATGGCTCTGGTTGAGCTGCTCTACCCAAGCGGGTAACTGGTTGCGGTAGTAGCTGGAAGTAATCCAGGCGCCGCTGTTCTTTTCGATCCAGTAGGCGCCGTCGCCGGCCCATCCTGCGGGCAGGACCGCGGCACGGTCCTTGAGCGAGATGCCGAATACGCGGGACTTGCCCTGAGTGGCGAGTTTGAGTTCGTCGCCCAGAGTGCTGGCCAGCAGGTTATGCGGCGAGGCGCCGGTGCCGCTGGCGCCTACGAGGCGGGTGGAAGCATCTTCCACCGAGGTCACCTCGCCCTTCTTGTGCGCGTCCCACCATTCATTGCTGAGAATGCCGTGGCCGTTGCTGTAGGCGCCGGTCAGCAGGGTGGCATGGCCCGGCGCGGTACGCAGGTTGGCGTAGTCGTAATTGCAGTTGGTGAAGTACGCGCCGTGGTCCATCAGAAGGCGGAAGCCGCCGGAGCCGAAGTCGTCGTAATAGCGCTGCGGGTAGTCGCCGCGAAACTGATCGATGATGATTACAACCACCAGCTTGGGACGGGCATTATACGCGGAGGCGAGAGCAATGGCCGGCGCCACTAAACAGAAAACAAGAACACTGCAGGCATGACGGATGCGGGGATTCATCGCACGGTAGTGTAGCAGCCCACAGGCGAACTACGCTCGTCCGCACAGGCGGGGGCGAGTGTGCACACACAATGTTCACGGGATGACACCCTGAGCGGATTTCCGGTACATTAATCAATTCCCATGCTGGACTTGAATTTTGTACGCGACCACCTGCCGCAGGTGGAGGAAATGCTGGCGCGGCGCGGCATGAATGCCGCCGAGGCGCTGGGAGAATTCCGCCAACTGGACGGGGTGCGGCGCCAGCACATTACGGAACTGGAGAGGCTGCAGGCACGGCGCAATAAAGCTTCGGACGAGATCGCGCGTTTGAAGAAGGCGAAGCAGGACGCCGCGGCGCTGATCGCTGAGACCAAGGAACTGCGCGAAAAGATTCAGGGGCTGGAGGGCAAGGTTCAGGAAGAGGATGCGCGCCTGCGCGAACTGCTGGCCGGCATTCCCAACATGCCGAACGTCAGTGTGCCGGTGGGCAAGACTTCCGACGCAAATCTTGAAGTGCGGCGGTGGGGCAGGGCGCCGGAGTTTGCTTTTGCGCCCAAGCCGCACTGGGAATTGGGCGAGCAGTTGGGGATTCTCGATCTGCAGCGTGCGGCTAAGTTGAGCGGCGCACGCTTTGCGGTGTACTGGGACTTGGGAGCGCGCATGGAGCGGGCGCTGGCCAACTTCATGCTCGACTTGCACACGCGCGAGCACGGCTACACCGAGGTTTTGCCGCCTTACCTGGTCAATTCCGACTCCATGTATGGCACGGGGCAGTTGCCGAAGTTTTCCCAGGACTCGTTCCGGGTGCCTCACGGCGATAAGGACCTGTGGCTAATCCCCACCGCCGAGGTGCCGGTCACAAATTTATATCGTGATGAGATTTTGGAGCCAGCGCGCCTGCCTATTTCCCTCACCGCCTACACGGCTTGCTTCCGCAGCGAAGCCGGTTCCTACGGCAAAGACGTGCGCGGCATCATCCGCCAGCACCAGTTCCAGAAAGTTGAGCTGGTGAAGTTCAGCCGGCCAGACAGCTCCTACGAGGAACTGGAAAAGCTGACCAACAACGCGGAAGAGGTGCTGCAGAAACTGGAACTGCACTATCGCGTGATGGCGCTGTGCACCGGCGATCTGGGCTTCAGCTCGGCCAAAACCTACGACCTGGAAGTGTGGTTGCCGGGCCAGCAGTTGTTCCGGGAAATTTCCTCCTGCTCGAATTTTGAGGCGTTCCAGGCACGGCGCGCGAATATCCGTTACCGGCCGGAGGGCAAGTCGAAAACCGAGTTCGTGCATACGCTGAACGGAAGCGGGCTGGCCGTCGGACGTACCTGGCTGGCGATTATTGAAAATTATCAGCAGGCCGACGGCAGCGTGGTGATTCCGGAGGCGCTGCGGCCCTACATGGGCGCGGAGCGCATCACGCCGAAGAAGTTCTAGTTCTTGTGCCGCCCCTCCGGGGCTGGCAAATATTCTTGTCCGTGACCCTACGGCTA
>DATEGM010000151.1:0-8490 GCA_035280085.1 Terriglobales bacterium | reverse complement strand
GGCCTGGTGCCCATCCTGGAGGTTGGAGCGGTCGCTTCTGCGGTGGCCTGGATGGCAGCGTGTGCCTCTTACTGGCGCATGGGCCCTCCCCTGAAGGGGCGGCTGGCTGCCGGATTCGGCCTGCTGGTGACCAGCCTCATGATCCTGGTCAAACTTGTTCCTCTCGTGCCTGGTCACTTCACCCAATACGAATGGATGGCGCTGGCGATCTGGCTAGGGCTGGGAGCAGCGCTCAGAATGCCGGCCGCGACGGAGAGCGCCCAGTCAGCACAGGCCTCGGCGGTGGCGGGGCAGGCATCGGCCGTATCGTCTGGCGATCAGCGGCAAAACTAACTCGCTTTCTAATAATGAACCATCGCCTTCCCTCAGGGGCTGAAGCCCAGTATCTATACGGCTCTTGACGGCGTGGCTGAAGCCACGCCCTTTCAAGGCAGCCCTACGAGAAAGCTCGATAGCTTCTAGTTGAAGGGCCAGGAGCGCACAACCGGACTCAGAAGAGGAAATGGGTTCGGCAGCGGGCCGGCGGCGCCGCTTGCCACACGCAGCCGAAATTCCCGGGGAGAAACTCCGAAGCGCAGCTTGAAACAACGGCTAAAGTGGGCGGAATCGCTGAACCCCCAGGAAAAGGCGATTTCGGTAATACTTTTTCCCGAAGAACGGCGGTCCACAAAGTCGGCCAAGCAGCGCTCCAATCGCTGTTCGCGAATCCAGTCGGACACTCTGCGCCCACGAGCCGAAAACAGGCGATGCAGATGCCGCACAGAAATTCCCACAGCCTCTGCGATGGCTGCCGGGCCCAGCGCCGGGTCTGCCAGATTGTCCTGAATGAAACCTTCAATGAGCCGGCCCAATCGGTTTTGGGGAGATGGCGCCGGTCTTGCCCGATTAGCGCCATCCAGATGGGATGCGAGCGCTTCAAGGTAGGCGTCGAGGGCAGATGCAGCCTCTTCCGCGGTAAATACTTCCGCCTCCTGGAACAGCGAGGTGAGCAAACGGAACAGAGTGGCGCCCATTGGGGTCGCCAGAGAGATGCGCGGCAAAGCAGGCAGGGTGGATAGATGAAGGCGATCCTGCATCAGCCAGATCGGAACACGCAGGTACAGGCGAGAACACCGGCCGGCACAATCGGAGGACCAGGGGCGCCCGGAATCGAGCAGCGTAGTATCTCCGGGCCGCAGAACCGTCCGCGTGCCCTCCTGGTAATAGCGCCTGACCCCTTCCAGTTGCGTGATTACGATGCAGCTGCGGTCGGGGGAACTGGCGCTGACCACAGGAAATTTTGCGAACGAGAGCGGGGTGGAGGAGAACTGGGTCAACTCCAGGCCCGCAACCGTGCGCCGTTCGATGCGACCGGTGAATGCCGGCGGACTAGGAAATTGGAAGCGGCAGTCGCCGCAGATCTGCTTTGCCTTCAACAGCCAGGCATCCAGCCGGTCGGCAGCAGGAACCAGGTCGGTGGAAAACAACTCAGACACTGGTTGGGCCCCGGTTCTCCCGGATTCCGGCTGTTCGCGATTGAAGGACATTGTTATTCCGAACCGGCAAGAAATTGGCGGCACGCTAACACAAGGCCCAGGGGCGTGCAAGGAGAATCTGGCGGGGGTCGGACACTACGGCATCCGGCGCAATTCCGCGCTAGCCCCTTCGTGACAGGCGCTGCAGCCGGTATTGGCGTTGCGCCTTATCATGCAAATGGGCCTCACGCGGCAGAGCGAAAAAGGCAAACCGCCGGGAGGATTCTTCCCCAAACGGGCTCTCACTTTGGATCAGATGCTGACGGGATATACCCGCAATGCCGCCTATGCCGAGTTCAGGGAAAAGGCGGTGGGAACTCTCGCCCCGGGTATGCTTGCGGACATGATGGTGCTTTCGCAGGACCTGTACAAAGTCCCGCCTAACACTATTGGCAAGATCCAGGCTCTTCTAACTATGGTGGGCGGCAAGATTGTGTGGCGCAAGGGAATCTGACCGACTTGTTGCGGTGGCTGAATGCGCTGTCGCAATCATCCTCTCAGCCATTCCCGCCATGACAACTGGCCCGCTCTGGCGGACAGCTGACTTCACTGCCGCCGGGAGGAGACAGCGAGGATTATGGCAGAGACGCCCAGCAAGACTGACATGATCACTCTAACCACCTTGCGCCTGCGTCCCGCAGGCTGCTGGTGATGATAAACCCGGTGCAACACCAGCCATTCCGCAGCTAAGGCGAGGAGCAGCATCAGGATTGCGGCGCGCGACCAATCCGCCTGGAAACCCGGCAGCCAGGCGGTGATCAGGATGACTATGGCCAACAGGCAGGCAAGCGCCGTCCACAGCCACCGGCGGACTGGTCCGTAATTTGAGGACTGCGACTCGGTCATACCCCACAACACTTCGCCTATAATCGTTCGACCACCGGGCCCGGGTCAATGTCAAAGCGATAACGAGTGGGCCGCCGAAGTGCCGGTCGGCCGGTGAGGTTGTGGACCAGGTATTCCCTTCTGAGCTTGAATGAAGAGTTAGCGAGGCGGTACGCCCCACAGGGCGAACCGTTCTTCGATGAGTAAAACGAAACTTTGGAACTCAGACGATGAGCTGTTCTCCCTGGCGGAGCGCGAGCTATTCACCTGCGCGGTGGGCGACGTCATGGATAAGATCGGCCTGCAAAAACAATTTTTGCCGCCGCAAATTCAGCCTCTGCAACGCGAGATGGTTGTGATCGGGCGCGCCATGCCGGTGTTATCCGTGGACGTGTTCGCAGAGAGGACTGCCGATAGCGCAAACACTCTGATGGGGAAACCATTTGGCCTGATGCTGGAGGCCCTGGATGACCTGCGCATGAATGAAATTTACGTGAACACCGGTTCTTCGCCGCGCAATGCGCTATGGGGAGAACTGATGAGCACGCGCGCCCGCAAACTGGGTTGCCGGGGGGCGGTTTTGAATGGATACACGAGAGACACCAGGCGAATTCTCGAGATGAAGTTCCCCACTTTCGCGTTCGGCTCTTACGGGCAGGATTCGGCGCCACGCTACAAAGTTGTGGATTTCCGCCTTGCCATCGAGATCGGGCAGGTGCGCGTGCGCCCCGGCGACATTCTGTTTGGCGATATGGACGGGGTCTTGCTGGTTCCTGCCGAAGCCGAAGGCGAAGTCTTTGCCCGCGCGCTGGAGAAGGCCCGCGGGGAGAAACTGGTGAAGAAGGCCATCGAAGAAGGAAGCAGCGCTGTAGAAGCGTTTAAAAATTTCGGCATCATGTGAACATCATGACGGCAATCTCCGCCACCGCACGCGGGCAGCAGATTCGGCGCTTCCTTCGAGAAAATGAACTGCGCGCCTGGATTGCGTGGCGGCCCGACGAACTGGTCATGATGTCAGGGTACCTTCCCTATTGGGGAGCGTCGCTGCTGGTTTATTTCGCCGATGCGGAGCCCGTCCTCTTCGTTCCTCAGCTTGAGCCACGCGATCATATTCCCAGCGGGTTGCAGGTTAAGGAGTACCCATGGGGTGATTTGAAGTGCGCCGTCCCGTATTCGATTCTGGTTTCGTCTGTGGGGGAGGAATTGGCAAAAGCAAGGGTTGCACGTGAGCAGGTTGGCATGAATTCCAACTCGGAGCGGGCTGCTTTGCCGATACAGGCTGCCGAACATATTCCCCTGCCGGAGAATTTTTCTGACCGTTTGTCGGGGCTTGCCGCTAGATCCAGCACTGCCCACCAGGCGGGATTCCTCCAGCTCTACTTGAGAAAAACCGCCGAGGAAATCCACGCGATCCGATTGGCCAATTGCGTAGCCAATGTCGGATTGCGGGTTTTTCGTGACAAGCTGAAGCCCGGGATCTCGGAAATTGAGATTGCATCAGCAGTTGAGTCAGCGATTCAGTGTCAGATCGGTCAAGATGGCATCTTTTACTCCCGAGCCTGGGCGATGGTGCAGTCCGGCCCCAACTCGGCGGACGCGGGTAGGTTCAACCGCTCCACCGCGCGGCGCCTCCAGAATGCCGATCTGGTTCTGATTGAGCTGGGAACCTGCGTTAACGGCTATTGGAGCGACCTGACACGCACAGCACCGGTAGGCAAGGTAAAGCCCGAGGTGGAAGAGATATTCAATGTCGCTGCCGAGGCGCAACATGCTGCGCTCAATGCCGTAGGTCCCGGGGTTTCTGCCAGCCGCATTGACGCCGCGGCAAGGGACCGCATCGCCGGCCGCGGGTTCGCGGAGTTCTTCACTCACCTCACCGGGCATCACGTTGGCTTTCGCTATCACGATCCAGGCTTTGCCATCGTTCCCGGGGAAGCCGCCCAACTCGAGCCCGGGATGATAATCACGATTGAGCCGGGCGTGTATGTTCGCGAGCGCGGCGCGGGCGCGCGAATTGAAGACAATGTTCTCGTCACCGAATCGGGGCACGAGATACTTTCTCGAACGGAGGGGAGCGGGCGGACATGATCAGCATGGATTTTTCCGGCAAAACAATTTTCATCACCGGCGCTCTGGGCGCGATTGCCGAACACATGGTCCGCCGGCTCAGTGAAGCCGGCGCCAAGCTGGTTCTCACCGACATAAAGAATCCGGAACAGGCCAAGCAAACTCTCGATCAATGGCAAATCAGCCCGTCTTCTTATGTTTACTTTCCGGCTGACATTACGCGCTCGGCCGAGGTAGAGGCGGTAGTGAACGCCTCTTTCCGCGAATTTCCCCAGATGGACACCGTTCTGGGCCATGCCGGCGGTTGCGGACTGCATCCCTTCGCGAGCACGTCAGAGGCTGATTTTGAGCGCATATTTCGCTTCAACTACTTCGGGCAGACTTATCTCGCCCGCTCCGTGCTGGGGCAGTGGATGCAGCGCAAAATAGCCGGGCATTTGATTTTCACATCATCTTACGTGGCGCGAATGCCGCACACGCAAATTTCATCCTACGCATCGGCCAAAGCCGCGCTGGAGAATTTTGCACGCAGCCTGGCCATGGAGTACGCGCATACGGGAATTCGAGTGAACGTCGTTTCGCCTGGGAACGTTGCGTGCGGAAGTTCGCTGAAGGTATTTGAAGAGGACGCGGCCTACCGCGAATTTGTGCTGCGCGTCTCCCTGGGGAGAAGAAACTCGCCTGAATCCATTGCCGATGCCTTTGTCTTCCTTTGCTCGCCGCTGGCCAACGAAATCAATGGACAAGTCCTCAGCCCGGATTACGGCGCGGGCATCGGGAACCGGCTATGAAGATCGGCCTTGGCCTTTATCGGCACATGCTGACGCACGACTATTACGACTTCGCGCGCCAGGCGGGCTGCACCCATGTTGTGGTTCACCTGGTTGACTACTTTAATCAAGGTTCAACCAACCCGCGGAACAATCAGCCGACCGGCTCGAAGTACGAACCCTGGGGAGTGGCCGGCGATCCGGACCAGATTTGGACAACAAGCGAACTGAAAAAGCTGCGCTCCGAAATCGAAGAGGCGGGACTCGTCCTGGCCGCTATTGAAAACCTCGACCCCGCGCACTGGCACGACATTCTGCTTGACGGCCCGCAACGCCCGCAGCAAATTGAAAAAGTGAAGACCATGATTCGCCGCTTGGGCGAGGCCGGCATCCCGGTGCTGGGCTACAACTTCAGTCTGGCGGGTGTTTGCGGGAGGGTAACCGCTCCCGCCGGACGGGGGCGCGCAATTACCCTGGGGATGGATGGTCCCGCGGAAGACGTGGCCATTCCCAACGGAATGGTTTGGAACATGGTCTACGACCAGAAGGCGCCTGCGGGCACCCTGCCCTCCATTTCACACGAAGAGCTCTGGCGACGCGTGCAGCGATTCCTCTCAGACGTGCTTCCCGTCGCGGAGCAGTCGGGAGTGCGGCTCGCCGCGCATCCTGACGATCCGCCCATGCCCACCATGCGACGCCAGCCGCGCCTGGTTTACCAGCCGCATATGTATCAACGATTGCTTGACCTGGCGCCCAGCCACAGCAATGCGCTGGAGCTCTGCGTGGGAACACTGGCTGAAATGACGGAAGGAAACATCTACGAAGCAGTAGACCAGTACAGCAAGCAGGGCAAAATTGCCTACCTGCACCTTCGCAATGTCGCGGGAAAGGTGCCGCATTATCGCGAGACCTTCATTGATGAGGGCGATGTGGATATGCTGCGGATTCTCGCCATCCTGCACCACAATGGCTTTGACGGCGTGGTGATTCCCGATCACAGCCCACAGATGACTTGTTCCGCGCCCTGGCATGCGGGCATGGCGCACACGCTGGGGTTCATGCTGGCGGCAAAATCGGCTCTGGAATCCGGCTCGATTGGCAAAGCTGCAATCTAAGGAGGCGTGTAACCTGAGCGCCGAAGCCCAACCGCATTCCCGCACGCCGCTGATCATCGCCGCCAGCGTCTCAACGCTGGGCGGACTGCTGTTCGGCTACGACAATATTGTGATCAGCGGCGCCATTGGCTATCTGAGCCGCCTTTTTCACTTGAATGCGGCGGGCATTGGCTGGGCGGCGGGATGCGCGCTTATCGGATGCATGGTTGGTTGCGCCGGAGCGGGATCCGTGGCCGACTTCCTGGGCAAGAAGAAGGGGCTGGCGCTGTGCGCGCTGTGCTTTGCTGTTTCCTCTGTGGGCATGCTCTTTGCAGCCAACCTCAGCCAGTTCGTGGTCTGGAGGCTGATTGGCGGGCTCGGCATCGGCGCCGCCTCGGTGATTTCCCCCAACTACATCGCCGAAATCGCGCCCACGCGGGTACGTGGCCGCTGCGTCACTCTTTACCAGCTTGGCATCGTGGTGGGAATTCTCGCCGCCGTCTTCGTCAATATGCTCATCCAGCGCATGGGCGACGACGCCTGGAACATGTCCACGGGCTGGCGCTGGATGTTTTTCGCGGGCATCGTGCCGGCGCTTCTGTTCGGGCTGATGATTCTGCCCGCCGTGGAGAGCCCGCGCTGGCTGATGAAGATGGGCCGGCGCGAGCAAAGCGTCCGCGTTCTATCCAGGATAAATGGGGCGGAAGAGGCGGCGCGCGAAGCCGCTGAGATCGAAGGCTCGCTGGCCATCGAAGAGGGCCGCTTCTCGGAACTATTCACGGTGTTCCGCAGGCCTCTGCTGCTGGGCATCATGCTGGCGGGGCTGCAGCAGATCAGCGGAATCACTCCGATATTTTCTTTTTTGCCGGAAATTTTTCGCGCCGCGGGCACGGCAACCAAGGATGCTTTTTCTCAGTCTGTGCTGGTTAGCGTCATTAACCTATTATTCACCTTTGTTGCGCTGGGTTTGGTTGACCGCGCTGGGCGCAGAACTCTTATTCTGGCAGGCACCACGGTCCAGTTCGTCTCGCTTGCGGTGGTGGGCTGGTTTTATCATGTGCACGGCAGCGGCCTGGCGGTGTTGGTGTTTGTGATGAGCTTCGTGGCGGGTCATTCCTTCGGCAATGGCGTGGCCTGCTGGGTCATCATTTCTGAGATCTATCCCACCAAGGTGCGCGGGCGCGGCATGTCCATAGCCACCACCGCGCTCTGGCTGGTGGGATTTCTGGGGAACCAGTCGTTTCCCATCATGCAGAAGAACCTGGGCTCCGACGGAACGTTCTGGATCTTTGCCGCCGGCGCGTTGCTGACTATTATTCTGGTCGCCTGGCTCATTCCCGAAACTAAAGGCCGCTCGCTGGAAGAGATCACCCGATTCTGGACCAAAGAGAAAGCAATGATGGCTGGATAAAGACTTGAATTCAGGGAGGGGACAATGGAGAAAAAGGAAGAATTGGAAATAACCCCTGCCAAAGCCCGTTTTAGCCGTCGCAGTCTGTTGAAGTCGGCGGCCGCGCTCGCATCGGCCGCGCTTGTACCCTCCTCACTCGCCAGGCTGGCCTCCACCGTCCAAACCCCTGCCGCGGCTAAGCCAGAATCCTCCAGAGCCAATGCCGCCGCAGAAAATCCGCGCTGGTACGGCTTCAACCTGCTGGAGTATTTCTCTACCGACGCAGACTGGATGAAGTATTTCCCCTACAAGAATGACGGCATGTTCCTGGAGGACGACTTCCGCTGGATTCGCGATTGGGGCTTCAATTGGGTGCGTCTGCCCATGGACTACCGCTTTTGGACATCTCCCGACCTGTTCACAATAAATGAGAAAAAAGTGGAACCGATTGATCGAGCCATCCGCCTGGGAGAGAAATTTGAAATCCACGTTAATCTGTGTCTCCATCGCGCGCCCGGTTTGTGCATTCTGGACACGATGGATGAAAAGTTGACCGGCATCAACGTCACCAAGGAGAAGACCGATGTCTTCACCGACTCACACACGTTTGACGCCTTTATTCATCAGTGGACTTACTTCGCAGACCGCTACAAGGGCATTTCCAGCAAACACTTAAGTTTCAACCTGGTGAACGAGCCGGTTGTGCTGCCCAATGCGGCAGAGTTGGCGGAGATGCGGCAACACGGACCCATCAAGCCAGCTGACTTGTTCAGCCCGGAACGCATGCGGCGCCACGAAAAGGATTACGTTCGGCTGGCCAAGGCTTCCCA
>DATEGM010000150.1:0-4230 GCA_035280085.1 Terriglobales bacterium | reverse complement strand
CCGGAGGCAACCGGCAAGTAGCGGTCCCCAACCAACCCAGTTGAGCATTCTTATGCCAGAGAAACGCCCAACTTCTGACGATATTTTGCGCGAAGAATTCAACCGCTGGGCTGAAGCCGGTCGCGGCGAGGAGATGGAGCGCCATCACCTCGATATCACCGAGAAGACCATCCGACTTATGGACCTGCGCCCGGGCGAGCGCGTGCTCGACCTGGGCTGCGGCGCCGGATGGGCCACCCGCCTGCTGGGCCGCCTGGTCTCCGATGGCCCGGAAGGATTCGGGCAGGTGGTGGGCCTGGATGTTTCCGACGAAATGATTCGCCGCGCCCGCGCCGCTTCCCGCGACTTCGATAATGTCATGTACGTGTGGGGCTCGGCGCAGCAGATTCCCTGGGAAGAAAACTTTTTCGACAAGGTGCTCTCGGTGGAGTCGTTCTACTACTATCCCGACCAGGAACGGACGCTGGCGGAGCTGTTTCGCGTGATGGCGCCGCACGGGCGCCTGTTTATCCTTATCAACTTATACAAAGACAATCCTTACTCGCTGCGTTGGGTGGATGAGCTGCAGGTGCCGGTGCACGCCCGTTCGGAAGCGGAATACGTGGAGATGCTGAAGCGCAACGCCTTCGAAAAAGTCGAGGCGCGGCGCATTGCCGACGACACACCCACCCCCGAGGAGTACAGCGGGAAATGGTTCAAAAATGCCGCCGAGTTGCGCGACTTCAAGGGCATTGGCGCGCTGCTGCTCATGGCCACCAAGCCCGACGTGCGCGTGGCCGCGCCGGGGTATCAGATTTATTAGCTGCCGCTTCCTCGCGGACTGAGGTCCGCTCGGAATAATAAATAAAATAGCGTCTCTATCACCCGGCTAAAGCCGGGTGCTTCCACACTGGGTTGGGAATAATTGCGGATTGAAGAGCGGTCTCTTGCGGAGCGGTCTTGCGCACCGATTATGGAACAATGACATAGCGTTGTATCGCTGGCCAAGGCCGGGCGCTTCCACGTGGGGTTTGGAAATAATCGCAGCGGCTGAAGCCGCCTCTCTCTCGCCTGCCATCCTGCACGTCTGAAGACGTGCCCTGATACGAATCCTCTGGCAGGGCCATTCCATCGCGTCTGTTTGCTATCGCGAGCCGCACAGCAACTGGCGCTTCCCTTCCTCCTGCTGCGCCAGCGTTTGCAAAGTCCCGGCTTCGCGCTGCAACCTGCCCAGCATCATCTCCCACATATCCGCGTCCACCTGCAGGGCATCGCGCACGGTGCTGTCACGCGCAATTCCGGCGTCGTTGCGCAGCATGGTGAGCAGCGAGCGCAGGCCGGAGCTCTCCTTCAGCAAAGCGTCGGCTTCCTCACGATGGCGCTGCGCCATGGCCTGCCACTCTTGCTCGCAGGGGTTATTGGCAGCACGTTGGGGCGTCGGATGCGTTTGCGGCGGTGCTCCCCAAAGCACGCCCGCCAGCAGAAGTGTAAATAGGAGTTCGGCCAGGATCTTCATATCAAGCGTCCTACGCGAGACGTAACCAGTTACGTCTCTACCATAAATTGAGTCGGAAGAGCTTGCAGTGCCTTTACAATCAGCCGCGCAGCTGGCCGTCTAAGCGTGCTCCGCCAACTCAGTTTGGGAGTATCCTATAAAAGGCGAGGTGGGGTATGCGGAGTCTGCTTCCCATCGTGGTTTTGGCGCTGCTTCCAGTAGCAGCGGTTGCACAGTGGCATGGGGCGCCGTCCCGAAGCGCACCCATGCGCGCGCCGATGGTGATGCTAGCTGCCCCCATGGCACGGCCTTTCATGGGCCAGCCCATGCCGGCGCAAGGCGGGTTTCATTTCCGGCCAGCCGTGCCCGCGCGCATAACGCCAGTTAGACCGCAGGGGCGCGCTCATTTCGGTCACATTGGCCTGACTTTCGGTTTCGGGCACGGGAATTTTCCCTTCGGTGTGCACCCCGACAACCGCTGCTTCTCTGACGCCTTTTTCGATCCGTTTTTCTGCACCCGCACGCCCACGCGCTTACCCTCGTTCGTTCCCTTTTCGTCCTTCTTGCCCTTCGCCTCCTATCCGTACTACAGCATGCCCCTGTACGATGACTCCAGTTACACCTATTCCCGCGATACGGAGCAACTGGAACGAGCCAACGCCCAGGTCAGCGACTTAAATAACCAGATCGAACAACTGAGGGAGGAACTGGAGCGGATGCGGGAGCAGCAGAGTTCGCCGCGCGCGGCGGCTGCAGCTCCGCCGCCAGCGGATGACGCCAGGGAAGAGCCGCCAGTTTCCACCACCCTGGTGTTTCGCGATGGTCGCCGCAGCCAGGTGGAGAATTACGCCGTCGTGGGCAACACGCTGTGGGTGTTCAATGATCAGCGGCGAACCAAAATTCCCATCGCCGAACTCGACGTCAAGGCCACGCAGCAGGTGAATGAAGACCGCGGCGTGGACTTTGCAATTCCGACTTCAGCCAGGTAAATGTCGCCAGCTCAGGTGCGCTGCCAGTTCCACACAGGTACGCCTTTGTCATCGCGCAGCACGTAAGCATCGCTGCCCTTATCAATTTCACGCGCCAGGATGATGGAAACTCCGTTGTCGCTGGCGGGCGAGCCGATGACCTCGACCTCATCGCCAGGTTTGAGCTCAATGCCCATGTCCTTGATGAAATGTTCCGGGCACAGGTAGACATTGACCGTGTCGCTGGCAGTTTTCAGAACCAGGTGCATGAGAGCGCCGCGGCCCTGGCCTTCCAGTTTCATTTCCTGAACGGTCCCTTTAATCTTTTTCTCCGCTTTCAGATCGTACTTGAGAGCGGGAGCTTTCGCCGACGCATGCTGGGTTTGCGCTGCTGCCAGGCAGCACATGGCCAGCAGAGTGAGGCATACGGCGCCTGTTTTGATAAGCTTTTTCCGACTTGCTTTGAACATAGCCCCTCCCGTGGATCGGCAGGAGCCAGGGCGGGAATTTAGGGTTCGGCCTGAGGAACAGGACAGGCTCCAGCCTCTCCTGAAGGCTCGAAATCGCGCCCACAATACCACTTTTTGCCCGGCCGGGCGCGACAAATTTTTGTTATTGAGGCGACCTATAGCCCTTTTCTGTCAGGCGCTTCTGCAGTTCTTCATGCATGCGATCGCCCAGGCGCTCACCCCAGGCCCGCCCGGCTTCCACCGATTCCTGCTGGATCTCCGGCAAGGTGGTGCTGATTTTGCGGCCCAGGGGGCTCTGGTAAAACGCGATGAGCTGGCGTATCTCCTGATGGCTGAAGTGTTTGTCGTAGATGGGGAGGATGGCTTTCATCAGCTCATCGGGGCTGGCCTGGCGCTTGAACTCCACCGCGAAATCCTCCCAGAACTGGTCCGGCACATCGGGGCGGGCGCGGCGCATGGCGGCGATTTGCGCCTCAATATCCTGGTCGAAGAGGTCGCGCAGGATGCGCCGCGTGCCCACCAATTCCATGAGTTTTTCCGTGTCCTGGTGCTTGGCGCCGAGCGTGTCACCGGCGTGGGATGGGCTGGCGGGCTTGGCCTGTCCGGGGCATAGCGCGGCCATTCCCAGGCACAGCAGCAGCGCCATGGCTGGCATTCGCATGGAGTTCTCCTTGCCTCAGTCGAAAAAGCGGTATTTCAGCATGTGGAACAGGGCGGCCACGCCGTCTTTCCAGCCGATCTTTTTGCCCTCTTCGTAGGTGCGGCCGTGGTAGGCGATGGGCACCTCGTAGATGCGACAGCCCAGCCGGGCCACCTTGATGGTCACCTCGGGCTCAAAGCCGAAGCGGTCCGAGCGCAGGCGGATGGCCTCCAGCACCTCGCGCCGGAAGGCCTTATAGCCCACTTCCATGTCGCTGAGGTTCAAATTGCACAGCAGATTGCAGAACAGGGTAAGGAACTTGTTGGCCTGGAAGTGCCAGAAGTAGAGCACGCGGTGAGAGCCGCCGTGGAAGCGGTTGCCGAAGACGGCATCGGCGCGCCCTTGCAGAATGGGCTCGAGCAGCACGGGGTAGTCGGAAGGGTCGTATTCCAGGTCGGCATCCTGCACCAGGACCACGTCGCCGCTGGCGTGGGCAAAGCCGGTGCGCAGGGCGGCGCCCTTGCCCTGGTTGCGCTCGTGGAAATAGAGCTTGATGCGGCCGCGGGCCTCGCGCTCCAGTTCGCTGAGCACTTCGCGGGTGCCGTCGGTGGAGAAGTCGTCCACGATGACCAGTTCCTTCTCCAGCCTGGCGCCCTCGGCCTGCAGCACGGTGCGCAC
>DATEGM010000149.1:0-6665 GCA_035280085.1 Terriglobales bacterium | reverse complement strand
CACTGTCAACTGATTCTCGCCTTTTACAACCATATCTAAGGGAACATTCGCGTGATTGTCCCACTGGCCGACCCATTGCCCATTTACCTTCACCGTCACCGGAACCTTGGCGTAGTTCGTCAGGTCGAGCACGTACTTGTCGGTCGCTCGAGGCCCATTTGGTTGCTGTGCGGCATTTGGAGATGCAGATGTCTGCTGCGTAGACGTCGTGGCGCTTTGCCCCTCGCCAGGTGTTGAAGCAGCAGGTGGATTCTGTTGCCCCGACGATGCCTTCTTCTGCTTCGAGCACGCGGGTAGAGCGACCAGCAAAACCACCAAAATGGAGAGAACCGCGATTTTCGCTAGGGTCATGGCGACCTCCCATTCAGATGCAACTCGCGATTTGGCTATATTGGGCCGGGGATTATAACGCTGATTGGCGTTAGATGCTAATCGTCCTAGCCTGCACCATTTTTAGGCGATTGAAATTTCTTGCCCACTCATTTCCTGATCCAAATACCGAAAAGACCGTAGAGGATTTCCTTGACGCAGCCCGACAGCCGCGGGCTGAGTCAAATGGCAAACAACTGGTTCTTCGCTTCATGGCGCGGCCGGCGCAGTGGAGCCCTCAGCGGGGCCGAAGAACACGAGAACCGCGAGACGTTGGATGACGTCATAGAAGCGGTGGTCCATGCGTGCGGGAATGAAAATGATCGTGCCGGGGTCCACATCGAAGGTTTTGACCTCTCCACCCGTCTGGGTCCTCATTTTCGCCCGCCCGCTCGCCACGTAGTACACCTCATCCTCGTGGTGGGGCGTCTGATTATCGGTCGCGCCCGCCTCAAGCACATAAAGTCCTACGCTGAGTGAGGGCACTCGCAGAAATTCAAGGTACGGCTGGTCGGATTTGGAGAGCATTTGGGAGAAGTCGAAGACGTTCGCGTGCATGGAGAACCCCTGAGAAACGCCACAGTAACACAAAAAAGCCATCTCTTAGTGGCATACACAGCAGGATCGGGGGTTCTTGGTTAGGACAAATGAGGACGGCGGGTGGAGCACTCTTCTGGGAGGCAGGCACCGGTTGAGCTGCGGATAGAAACTGCCCCACAGCGATGCTATACTGCGCGGCCGTGCGGAGGTTGTATGCGAACTGCGCTGGTCGCCACAGCTTTGTCAATTTTCATGCTGGTCCTAGCCATGAGCGCGGCGGAGCAGAAAGCCACCGTGCGCGGCTATGTGCTCGACTCAGCGTGCGCGTTCACCAAAAGCCTGGACAAACCGGTGAGTCGGGCCTGCGCCCTGGCGTGCGCCAAAGGCGGCTCGCCGCTGGTGATTCTTGCCGAGGACGGCAACGTCTACTGGCCCATCTCCAGCGCCACACCCGCCGCAGGCCAGAACCCGAGACTGCTCAAGTTTGCCGGCGAGAGGGTTACCGCAAGCGGCAAGATACTCCAACGCGGCGGATCGCGAGCCATCGTTATCGAAGAGATCACGCGGCAAACCGCGAAATAATATCCCAGGCCCCCACGGTCCTTCACTGCGTTGACAACAAGTCTGCTCGGGTGTGTAATGGCCCGCGTTTCACGATCCCGCAGTCTCCTTTTTTCCGGCCCACGCTTTTCTGGCCCGCATTTCCCAGCAAAAACAAAACGGAGGACTCACTATGAGAAAGCCCGTATGGTGCATTTTCAGTCTTCTGCTGCTGACCGCTGCAGCTTGGCCACAGAACAAGAGCAGCGCCGCTACAGAGAAGGCGGTTGCCGCTTTGGAGCAGCAATGGCTCAAGGCGCAACAGACGAGCAACCCTGACCTGATCAAACCGCTCTTGGCCGACCGCTTCATCGAGACCACCAGCGACGGTAAGACGATGGGCAAGGCCGAAGCGCTGGCCGGAACCAAAGCTGCCAAGTACCAGAGCGCCGAGTACGGCGATGTGAAAGTGTCGGTCTTCGGAAATACGGCCATAGCGACCGGAGAGTTCAAAGGCAAGGGAACAGATGAGAACGGCAAACCCATAGCTTCGCCTGAACGGTGGACGGACACTTGGGTGAAGATGCCCAACGGCAAGTGGCAGTGCGTTGCCAGCCATGCCTCGCTAGTAAAAATGTGAACGAGAAGGGCGGCGTAGCAGCGCCGCCGGCGACTGGACGCGCGCCAGTCAGCGCCTCAGAATTTCGCGCTTGACTGCACCGTTTTTAGGGCAGACAATGCCAGCCCGCAGAAGCTTTGCCGTCCCTTTCTGCAGCGGACCCATGCAGTTCCACTCACTGGAGGAACTATGGCACATACCAATCGCGGCCGAGTCATTTTGGGTGGTTTGCTGGCGGGGCTGATCATCAACATTGTCGAGTTCGTCACCAACGGGGTTGTCCTGAGGGACACATGGACACAGGTTATGCAAGGGATGAGCAAATCGGGACAGTTGCCGGCGAGTTCCATCGCACTGTTTAACCTGGGGGGATTTCTCGCGGGCATCGCTGCGGTCTGGCTGTACGCGGCGATCCGAACACGCTACGGCGCAGGACCGGGTACAGCCATTCGCGCCGGATTCGCCGCCTGGGCACTCACCTCGTTTCTTCCCGCTCTGGGCAATTACGCGGCGGGAATACTGCCTACGCGGGTGCTTGTAATCACGGCGGTTGTTTCCCTGGCCGACATCGTGGTGGGCACGCTGGCCGGTGCCTGGCTGTATAAGGAAGAGGCGGTGGCCGTATCGCGCTCGGCCGCAGCCTGATTTCGGAATCTAGAGGAAAAGGCGCGCTCTGGCGCGCCTTTTTTGATTTCCGACCCCGCAGGCGGAGGAAGACACCAAAAGCGAAAACCGGACTGCAACGTCTAAAAGGAAACGGTGATCTCGTTAGGATTGCTCTTCGCGGTAGCCGCCGGCGGAGGAGTCTTGGCCGCACAGTCGCCGGAAGCTGATCCCGTCGCCGGCCTGGCTTGCGCCGCCGCAGGGGTGGTGGGGCACGGTGCCGGAGCGCCTACGACAGAACTGATGGCGATGGGCGAGCGTCCATTCGGATGCTTGCGCGATTTCGCCCGGTAAGCGCGCGCATGCCTGGCGCTGAGGCTTGTCCGAGGCGGATAAGAAAACTGATTCTGGGTCTTGGCCAAGCCCTGCTGGATATTTCCACCGAGAGCCCTCGCCACACTGCCTGATATCCCCGAATTTGCGTGCATGATGGCGGATTCGGCTACCGCCTGGGCGCGGGCGGCAGGACATATTGAGGCGAAAAAACCAGCGATCGTCAACAGCGCAAATATACGGATGCCCATATGCCGCCCCTTCACCGGGCGAGAGTATACCTCAGGCAGCGGAGATCGGTGCCTGTGCATGGCGGGCACGGGGGGAGCCACTAACCCAAAGGGCTCTGGCAAGCGACTGAGTACAAGCAACTTAGAACGAGCGGACAGCAATGGCTATTTTACAGCCACCGGGAAGCTCATCTGATAACTTATTGATCTCCCAAGAGCTTGCGTCACATTCATATCTGACAGCAGTTGTGATCTGCATCACAGCCTGAACCTTCTGAGAAATGTCAAAGTGCTGCTGAGGAAAAAGCTGTGCCGCACGACTTGTCGTGCCTGATACGTCGAAACCTGGCACTGATAGAGGCCAGCGATGCGCTCTGCAGCGGTTCAGAGCGCGCCATCCAAAAAAGCAAGCGCCTCCAAGCATAGATGCTGAGCGCACCGCGCAGCACACAGCACAACCTCTCAGGCGCTTCCAGCCCGCGAAACTGAGCTCCCGGTTTCAGGAAAAATCTAGCCAGGGTTAATACTTTGCATATGCACGATTCATTTTGGGGCGCGGCTTGCCGTTGATGTAAGCCGCCACGTCGTAGGCTTCCTGCGGACTCAGCGTGCGGGGAGCGTTCTGCGGCATGTTGTACTGCACGAAAGCGGCCATCTTATCCACACGGCTCATGCCTGCTCCCTCGTTAAACGAACCCGGCCCCCACAGAGGCGGCAGGATGGGCGGAACTCCGGCGCCATCGGCGCCGTGACAAGCGGCGCATTGCTTGGCATAAATCGCGGCGCCCCGGACGGAATCGCCATGCAATTGCGGCAGCTTGACCAAGCCGCGTCCGTGAGGAGTTTGCCGGGCAGAGTCCGGCGACAGCCACCCGATGTAGGCAAGCAAGGCTTTCATCTCCGTGCTGTCCGGGGCTGGCGGGCGGCCGTTCTCGCTGCGGGCAAAGCACTGTTGAATGCGCCGGGAGAGAGGGATGACGCGGCCAACGCGCTCATTGTAGGTGGGAAAAATATGTGCCAGCCCCACCATGGGCCCCGAGTAGGGCGCGCGCCCGCTCTGCAGGTGGCAATCGGCGCAATTCATTCGGTTGCCAACGTATTTGGGGGCATAGCGCGGCGTGTAATCAAAAATGTTCTGCCCCAGGCGAATGCTCTCGCCGGCCGGACCTGCCGGAATGCGTGCGGGCAGGGTGACCTTCATCCCCTTTACAGCCTTTGACTGCTCCGGCGCAGGCGAAACTGTCTGACTAAAGCTAGCGCTTGCCGTCAGCGCCAATGCTAGTGCTGCAAGTCCGAGAGCACGACGGCCGGGCTTCATTGCGACGCTCCTGCGGCCATGGGCGGGCCAAAACCAAATTTGCGATAAACAGCTTGCGCCTCTTCGGAAGCAAGATACGCTACCCAGGCTCGCGCGGCGGCTGCATGCGGCGCGTTGCGCAGCACTCCCGCCGCATAAATTGCCGTGGTGTTTTCGCCGGCAGGAATGGTCACGCCGGCGATTGGATTGCCGATCCTTTCCTGGAAGCGCACCTCCGACGACCAGGTCACGCCTGCATCCGACCTTCCGTCCATAATGCGCATGGGCGTCTGCCGGTGGTGAATGTGGGTAAGGTAGGTGGTTCCATCTTTTACTTTGGCATCCGTCACTTTGCGAACCAGCGCGTCGCCGCCGGCTTTGCGCAGCGAGTCTTCAATCTGACGGGCCACGCCCTCCCAGGCAGGATTGGGCATGGAGAGCCGGATTTCACCCTTGCCCAAATCTCGTAGCGTGCGAATGCCGCGCGGATTCCCAGCGTGAACCATGATTTCCAGCTGGTTGCTGGCATAGTGAACCGGCTTTTCCACCTGGCCTTTTTGTTCCATTTCAGCCAAAACCCGCGCTCCGGCTTCATACACGTCAGCGTGCGCCTGCAAAGTCAGGTTGCCGAGAGTGAGAATGCCATCGTGCTCCATTTGCCGGCGCAGGATTCCCGGCGGCAGCGTTTCATAAAAGATATGAGCGCGCAGTTCGGGGTGCTGCTTCTCAAATCCCGCAATCAGGTCGGGCATAACCATAAACTGGTTACCGCCGATAAACAGCAACAATTGCGCGCCGGTGGGGTTGCCGTGCAGGTCGGGAACGTTATCTACATCGTCCACCTGGAAGATGTAGCCTTTGTCGGCTGCTGGATTGTTGCGGCCCTGGCTCCACGGCGGCGCCTGATGGGCCGAGACCGCGATCCCAATCCCAACCACCAGCGCCAAAACGAGGGTGCCCCGCCAGCGGGTCATCGCCGTCTCCTTTTTATACCCGGATATAGGTGTAGTGGCCTTCGCTCTGAAGAAGCACCAGGCTGGCCACCATGGACGCCACCACCAATACCCCCTCGTGGATGTGAGCCAGCATGTCCTTGGCAACTTCCTCGCGGGGCTGGGAAAGCTTCCAGCGATTCACGATTAAATGAGCAGCCTCTTCCAGACCAGTGTGACAGCTGAGAAATTTGACTCCTCGCGCCTGCAGGCCCTGCACGCTGGTGTCCTGATAGATGGAATGCTCATCGGCGAGATCGCGCGACGCGTTCTTGGGCACGTTGCTGGAATAGTACGGGTTGCGCACCGCCGGCTTGCCGGTTTCCGGGTCGGTTTCGTTGAGCAGTTCGCCGAGGCGGTACTTCTGCCAGACATAATCGTCGTAGTTCACCATATTGGCTGCCCCGTGCAGCCCAGCCAGGATGCGGATCTGCTGCGCCGGAATGCCGAATCCAAACTGCAATCCATTGAGCGAGTTCTTGATGTTGTTCAGGAACTTGCCGCTGTCCAGGGCGGTGACGTCATACACCTGCTTGGCGCGCGCGGGCAGGCGCAGCAGTTCGTCAAATTCCTTCATGTTCCAGTCGCTGCGCTGATAAACCAGTTGGGCGGCGGCGGTTTTTCCGCCCACGGCGGCCAGCGCCGCCACGCCCACTGCCGCCTGCCCCACAAAACCACGACGAGAGATTTTGCTCACGAGGTTTACTCCTTTTTTGCCATCCAGAATATGCCCATGAAGTCGCTGCCGGTCCAGTTAAGGCCGCGCGCGCCCAACGTGCGAAGCGGCTTTCAGCGCCTGCGCAGGGGCCCGGTCGATCCCTCGATAAAACGAGCGGATATAAAACGTCACTGCCTGGACTTCCGCCCTCGTCAACAGCGGCCATGCCGGCATGGCGCTGCCGGGAACGCCGCCCGCAATCACTCGAACTGCGGCCGCGTAGGACGGGCGTAGCTCGGCGAAACTGGGCGGAAGTGGCTTCAAGAGCGAAGCGTCTGGGCCGTCGCCTTTGCCATCATCTCCGTGGCAGCGCGCGCACTGCACAACATAAACCCGCCGCCCCGCTTCCTGCAGCGCCCGTTCGGGCGCCAGGCGGGCCTGCGGGGAAAGTTCATCATCGCGCCCCAGTGTAGCTGTGTACGCA
>DATEGM010000148.1:0-10336 GCA_035280085.1 Terriglobales bacterium | reverse complement strand
GCCGATGTTGTAGGTAAAACTCATCAAGGCTACCACGGCGAAGGCGGGAATCAGTTCGGTGAAATCATCGAAGCGAATTTTGGTGATGGGCGCCAGCATCAGCAGCCCTACCACGATCAGAGCCGGGCCATACGCCTGCGGCGGAATAGCAGCCACAAAGGGCGAGAAGAACAGCGTCCCGGCGAAGCATACCGCCGTAACTATCGCCGTCAGCCCGGTGCGCCCGCCTGCTTCCACCCCCGTCGCCGATTCGATAAATGCGCCCGCGGTGGTGGTGCCGACCAATGCCGCAAAAGTCGTGGAGAGCGCGTCCGCAATCATGGGCCGCTCAATTTGCGGCAGGTTGCCGTTCTCATCCAGGAACCCGGCCCGCGCCGAAACTCCTATCAGCGTCCCCATGGTATCCACAAACGCCATCACAAAAATGGTGAGTACGACGGGGAAAAAGCCCCAGCTCCACGCGCTTTTCAAATCCAGCTTGAACAGCACCGGCGAAAGGCTGGGCGGCAGGCCGATCCAGCCATGCGGTGCGGGCGCAACCTTGGTGGCGAATGCCACCAGCGCCGTGGTCACGATGCCCACCAGGATGGCTCCCGGAAAGCGCCGTATCATCAGCACCGCCATCAGCACAAAGCCGAAAATGGCCACCAGCACGGGCGCCGAGGTTACGTGCCCGGTGCGCACCGGCGCGCCCTGCGTGCCCAGCATGACGATGCCGGTTTCGTTCAGCCCTACAAAGGTGAGGAACAGCCCGATGCCCACCGCAAAGCTGTAGCGCAGCGCGGAAGGAATGGCGTCCACCAGCCACTGCCGCAGCCGCACCACCGTCAGCAGCAGGAACAGCACGCCCGCAATGAACACCGAAGCCAGCGCCGCCTGCCAGCTATAGCCCAGCACTTGCACCACGGTGTAGGCGATGAACGCGTTTTCTCCCATGTAGGGCGCAATAGCGAATGGCCGGTTGGCGTAAAAGCCCATGAGCAGTGTGCCGAATATGGCAGTCACAATGGTGGCCACCATCGCCGGCTCTGCTGGAATTCCCGCCGTCTTCAGCACGGCGGGATTGACCACGATGATGTAGGACATGGTGACGAAGGTGGTCACTCCCGCCGTTACTTCGCGCCCCAGCGTGGTTCCAGCGCGCTCCAGGTCAAAATATCGTGCGATGAAGCCGGAAGTGGTCGCGGCCTGCGATGCAGTGCCCGTCATCAGTCCTCGAGAGTCACTATCAAAAGCCCAGTCGCTGTTCCTGTCAACATTTCCGCACGTTCGACGGGCTAAGTGCTAATTGCTAACTGCCAAGTGCTGCTTCCATTACAATCGCACCACCGATGCCGCAAGTCGTGTTCGCCGCCGATGTGGGGGAGAAGGCGCTGTCCGCCGCATTGCTCAATGCGGAAGGCAAGTTTCTGGCGCGCCAGGCCGAAGCGGTTGACTTGTCCTCCCAGAAAGATACGTTGGAGCAGATTTGCCGCCTGGCTCGCGAGCTGGCGGGCAGAAACAAACTTCGCGCCGCCGGCATCGCCGTTCCCGGACAGGTGGCCCGCCACGGCGCTGTCTGGATTTCCCACCTCCACGGGGAACAAATTTCGCTGACCGCCCTGCTGCGCAAGCGTCTGCGCGTTCCGGTACACATGGATACCAACCGCAACGCTGCCGTGCTGGGCGAATCCTGGTGCGGCGCCGCTCGCGGGAAACATGACGTGGTGGTGCTTCTGGCAGGCGTCACTATCGGTGCCGGAGTTTTGAGCGGCGGCGAACTTCTGCGCGGCGCGCATGAGCTTGCCGGCTGCGCGAGTTGGATGGCGGTCTCCGAAGCGGATGGCGATGAGGTCCGCCGCCACGGCGGCCTGGACGCTTTCGCCAGCGCTTCCGCCCTGGTGCGAGCCGCGACCCACAGCATCGAGGCTGGATTCGGCGGTAAGCTGGCGACACTGCCTGCACCGGAGCTTACCCCAGAAAGCATCGCGCAGTTGGCCCGCGAGCACGAGCCAGTGGCCCGCCAGATCTTCCAGCGCGCCGGCAAGTTGCTGGGCCTGGCCGCCGCCAACCTTATCAGCCTGTTCGATCCTGAAGTGCTGATTGTGAGCGGCGACATGCTTCCCACCGCCGATCTGTTCTTTGAGACGCTGAAAGAGACGGCTCTGGCGCGCTGCCAGCCCCTGGCCGCCAAACACGTTCAGATCAAGCTGAGCCGTCTGGGGGCTGATGCTAATCTCCTGGGCGTGGCGCGCCTGACGCTCAGCCGAGGCCCTAGGCGGATGAAATCGTCATGAGCAGCAATGAATTTCGGGAATCGGCGAGGCGTTAACTCATGCTCCAGGATCGGCAACGCACTCGTCTTTTCGCTGCTGCCTGTGCCGGCATGTTCATTTTTGGCGTGGTGCTGGCGCTGCTCGGAACACTGTTTGGCCTGCCCGCCATGCGCGACCGCCTCGGAGTGAACCTGGCTCAGCAGGGCGATCTTTTTCTGCTGTTGTTCGCCGGAGTCTGCTTCGCCACTGTTGCCGTCGGCCCGCTGATTGACCGCTTCGGCAACAAACTGGTATTGCTGGTTTCAGCCAGCCTGGTCACGCTGGCCCTGGTGGAATTTGCCGAAGCGCACTCGATGCTCTCCGCCTCGTCCGCTGCTCTTGTCATCGGCCTGGGCGGCGGCGGCCTTAACACCTCTTCCAACGTTCTAACTTCAGAACTTTACGAGGGCAACCGTGGACCGATGCTCAACCTGCTCGGCATCTTCTACGGCTTTGGAGCGCTGTTTATTCCGCTGCTGGCGGCAGGCATCACCAGCCTGCTGCCCATGCCCGAGCTGCTGCTTTGCGCCGCGGTGCTCCCCGGCATTGGGGTGGTCGCCTATGCCGTGCTGACTTTTCCCCCGGCGCGCGAAGGACATGGCATGAGCTGGCGGGAAATTCTGGAGGTGGTCCGCTACCCTGGCCTGCTGTTGTTTGGCCTTCTTCTGTTTATCGAGTCGGGCAACGAAGCCGTGCTCGCCGGCTGGACCTCTACTTACGTAGGGAAGGCTGGAGCTGCCGCTCAGCTTGCCACCTGGATTCTGGCTGGATATTGGGCAGGCCTAATGCTGGGCCGCTTCTCGGCCACCCACCTGTTGCGCCACTTGCGCGACGTGCAGCTGGTTCTGCTCAGCGCGCTGGGCGCAATGGCCGGCTGCGCTGTCCTGCTGGGGTTGCGGTCGGTCCCAGTGCTCGCCGCCGTTGTGGTCTTTACCGGATTTGCTCAGTCGGCCATTTTCCCCACCACCCTGGCCATGATTGGCGACCGCTACCGCCGCTACGCGGCTACCGCTTTCGGCGTGCTCTTCGCCATCGGATTGGCCGGGGGCGCCGTTTTTCCCTGGGCTGTGGGCCATATCTCGGAAGCACGCAGCGTGCGGGCGGGCATGGTGCTGCTGCTGGCGGGCGCCGTCGCCGTTGTCATCACTGCGCTTGTGATCAACCACCGCGTGTGTGGAGATGGACAGGCAGCCAGTAACTGAACCCTCCCTGCAGGGCTTCAACCCATGAGGTCACTGCACGTGTCCCGCTGATGCGGGTTGTAAATCTGTATGCACCGGCGACCGCCGCTCGTTGCGCGCCATGCGCCACCAGATCGCCGCCACAACTACCCAGGCTACCAGCAATGGCGCCAGGCTCATCATGCCATGCAGGCCGGCTCGTAATCCCAGATTCCACGCTTCACCTTGCTGATACAGTTCACCGCGGGCGAACGCCTGCAGCGCATCTTTAATGGGGAATGTGACAGCTTCTGGAATCACCGGCCGGGTTGCGACTCCTGCAAGGGCCACTCCGACTCCCAACGTGGCTAGCCCTGCCAGCACTGCCTTGAGCGCCGGCCTTGAGCGCTCCCACACTGGGGCCACAAACAGGCAAGCGAAGGGAAGGCCGGGAGACAAATACCGCGGTCCAAACGATGCCCCCGCCTGCCAGTGCAGGTAAGAGGCGTTGAACAGGAGATAGTAGATCGCGATTCCTGCGCTCACGCACAAGCTCGGCCGGGGCAGACCCGCGCGCCACAGCAGGCGAAATCCAAACGGCGCAACCACAAGAACGGGCGCGAACAGCAGCAACCCGCAACGCTTCCCAAACAGCAGCGCGATGAGGGGATGCCATTTCGGGTAAGTAAGGCCGAGCGCGCCATGCTGCAGCGTGTCCTGGTAGTTGACGACATACTCATATCCCAGGTGGAAGGGCGAACCAAAGGCCGCCTTCTGATAAATGAGGATCGTGGCCAGGCACAGTCCGGCACTAAGGCACAGCGCCGCCCCATTCCACAGGAAGTTTTTCGTGCTCGGCGCCGAGCGCCAGCAGTAAACCAGCGCCATCAGTCCAATGATCGCTGCGGGAATAGCGGCGGGAAATTCGGTGACAACGGCCCAGCCGCCGCCCACACCTACCGCAACTGCGAGCGCGCACTGGCGGGTGGAACTGCCGGCCTGTCGCAGGCCGTCGGCCGCTGCGAAAGCGAAAACCAGGCAGGCGGAGGCCAGGGCGTGTCCCCAGAACTGGGTGGCATAAATCCACATCGGGGTGCCCAGCCCGAACACCGCCACTGCAAACGCCGCCGCCCCGGGCGTGATGCTCCAATTCAGCAACATCAAAAAGAGCACCGCCGCTGCCAGAGCGATTGCCAGGGAAGAGGTCAGGATGGTTGCCAGGTAGAGCTGCAACGCTGGAACCCGCGAAACGTGAAACACGCGAGCCAGAATTCCGACCGCCGAGATCGCCGGCAGCGCTGCCAGCGAGAGGCCCGGCGCTTTATCGGAGTAATAATGACCCTGGTAGAACGCTTTATCCCCAGTATTGCGCTCATAGCGGTCAATGCGCACGCTGCGTTGCTCCGCCACTGCCCGCGCCAGGTCGAAGTGCGAATTCTGGTTCCAGCCCGTGCCCTGGTAAAAATAGGCGTAGGAAATAAAAAATGTGGCTGCAATGAGCCAGGCGCGAGCCCGCGGTGCATAAAGGGAAGGTGGAGAGAGCGAGTGCGGTGACATGGACGCGGATGAGATCACTAGGTCATTTAACGCAACGCCGGCCGGTTCAGGCCGGCTATGGCTTGCCCCAATCTTGCCAGAGCAGACCCTCGACACGCGCAAACTCTGCAACATTGGCCGTGATCAACGTTAGCGTATGCCGCAATGCCTGGCCCGCAATCAACAGGTCGTAAGCGCCGATAGGCTTCCCGGCGGTTTCCAGGGTTGCGCGAAGCTCCCCTGCGGCTCGGGCATCCTGTTGGTCGAATGCTAATAGGTTGAGGGGACCAGCAAGAAATGCCTCCAGCCGTTGCTGGTTAATTTCCGGTCGTGCGCTCTTTGCTACACCGTACCAGAGTTCAAAAAGAACCACAGACGGTACGAATACCGACGCACCAGCGGCTAATGCCTTTTGCAGTCTGCCACGTACCGACTGGGGCCTGCCGTTGATAACTGCAATGCAGGCGTTGGTGTCCAGCAAAAAGTTCAATCGAACACCTTCCGCCGGGGTGCTGCCGGTTGGTTCCGCCCCCGGGTCATAAATGGCGAGGACGAAAACCGATCCAGTGCCGCAAACCATGCTGCCGGATCAGAGATGAGTGGCTCAAGCAGAACCCCTTCCGGGACACGCCGAATGCGGACACGGTCTCCCTCGAAGCGAAACTCCTGGGGAAGCCGCACAGCCTGACTGCGCCCGTTACGGAATAATTTGGCGGTGCCACTCTTGGTCATCCAACTTAGTATATACCATTAGTATATACCGTTGCAAGTACCTATTCCCGCGCCAGGCTCACCTTAGAAACGGTTAAAATCCCTTTGGCCGCTCGCCCGCCACTCCGAGTTCGCGCTCCAGAGTCAGGCCCACCCGCGCTATCGTGCCCTCATCGAACAGCCGCCCGATTAACGTTACCCCATACGGCACGCGCCGCGGCTGGGGGAAGGTGGGCAGAGGATGATTTGGGTCCGGCGCCCAGTCGCTGCGCGCTTTTCTGACTTCAACGAAACCCGTGCGCAGCGTGAGCGAGGGGTGCCCAGTGAAGTTGGTGATGGTCAGCATCTCGTCGCGCAGCGAAGGCACCAGCAGCAGGTCCACCTTGTCGAAAACCCCGGCCATCATCTCCGCTACCTTGCGCCGGAAGCGGTCGGCCTGCACGAAGTCCACCGCGGAAAGGAAACGCGCTTCGCGGAAGATGTTAGGCCAGGCATCGGGCGTCTGGACTTTCAATTCATCAATCCCGTGACTGAGCGTGAGCTCCTCAAACGCCGCCGCTCCCTCTGCAAACAGCATCAGCTGGAGCGCGCCATACGGCCAGTCGGGAATTGAGACCTCCACCGGAGCCAGCCCCAGCTTCTTAAGTGCAACCAAGGTGTCCCGGTCCACTGAAGTCGCGGGCGACTGGTTCATCCAGGCAGGGAAGTAGCCCACACGGAGCCCGGCGACAGGCTCATCCGCCGCGAAATCGAGGTGGCTGGGCATGCTCGCCAGGTCGCCCGGATCCGGGCCGGTGATGGCCTGGAGCACCAGCATAGTGTCCTCAACCGTGCGCGCCATGGGGCCCAGCTTGTCGAGCGACCAGCACAAAGTCATGGCGCCGGTGCGGGGCACGCGTCCGTACGTAGGCCGCAAGCCGGTAATGCCGCAGCGCATGGAGGGGTCCACGATGCTGCCCCCGGTTTCGCTGCCAATGGCGAATCCCACCAGGCCCGCGGCGACAGCTGAAGCCGGCCCGGCGCTGGAGCCGCCCGAGCCCTCCTGGGGCAGCCAGGGATTCATGGTCTGCCCGCCGAACCAGATGTCATTCAGCGCCAGCGCCCCCAGGCTCAGCTTGGCCACCATTACCGCGCCCGCCTCGTGCAACCGCTCGACCACAGCGGCATCCTTCGCAGGTACACGATTGCGGAAGGGTTCGGCGCCATAGGTGGTGGGTATGCCGGCCGTGTCGAGCAAATCCTTGCCGCCCCAGGGGATGCCATGCAGCGGCCCCCGGTACTTGCCCGCGGCTATCTCCTGGTCGGCCTGACGCGCCTGCTTCAGCGCCAGCTCGGATGTAATCGTGATGGCGCAGCGCAGTTCGGGATTGAACCGCTGCAATCGCTGCAGATAGATCTTCGTCAGCCGCTCCGACGTGAGCTTTCTGCCTGCTATCCACCGGGACAACTGCGTGACCGGGGCGAAAGCGAGGTCTTCATCAGTTGCGGGCAGAGGTTCCGGCTGGCCCTGGCTGCGCACAAATCGGTCCTGCTGTGGGCCTGCTTTTAATCCCGGCAAAATCGGATCCCAGCGCGAAGCGGGGGCGAGTGTCGCCTCCAAGGCTACCTTCCGCGGGCCGGTGCGCCGTTCGTACAGCGGCGCCATGGTCTTTGCCCAGGTCTGTGCTGCCATGGCCCGCTCGGCCTGCGTCATGGGGAACTGCACCAGCTTTTCTGCTTCCGCAAAAGTGGCGGCCGAGACCGCCGGCCCCACTTTCGGTCCCTCCCCAAAGGCCGACGGCATCCCCGCCGGCACTTCTCCGGGTTGTTGCGCGTAGCCGCGTTTGGCGGCGGCCGAGGCTAGAAGGAACAGCGAGGTCTCGGTCAGGAACTGCCGGCGTGATTTAGACATGCTTCTCCCGATAACAGATCGCGCAACTCGACGAGATGATACAGGAACACCTGACGATTAATTTGCCGCAGCAGGAAAGTGCCAGGAACAAGTAGCGTGCGGGAATTAGCGCAAGCGCGCGAAATCCTCAGTTATCCAAAGTGTCCCGTCGCGCTCCACTGCGCCGACACCTACGGCGATGTACTCCGGGCTGAGAATGATTGCGCGGTGCGGCTCCGAGTGCATAAAGCCCTGGTGGGCCGCTTCGGCGCTCTGGTTAAACGCGACGGTTTCCCCATCGGTGTGGAAACGCAAGCCGCTGAGCGCCAGCCGCTTGCGGAGAATCGGCTCGCCGGGCAATTGATGCGAGAGGGTTTGCCGCGAAGCCATGAGCTGGGAATGTGCGCGCGCGGCCTGCTGCAGTTTTGCGTTTTGCTGAAGCGCTGGCAGCCCCTGCTGCGACCGTGCCTGGTTAATGAGCTGGACCAATTGCTGCTCGGCCGCTGTGTCGTAGCCATCCGCTGCCGCGGCGGGGCCACTCGCCATGCCGATGACAAACACAGATACCGCGCTGAGCAGAGCACACGTCCTTATCACGGCAATTTAGATGACGCTTGCGGCTAGGGCGGCAGCCCCCGAGGTTGCCGATCAAAATTGGGTAAGTTTCGCCTTTGATTCGGCGGCCGCGGAATGAACAGCTTCGGCTGAGGGCATGTCGAGCTTCAGCAGCTTGGCAGGGTCCAGGTAAATTCCCTCCCACCTTACCGCCAGATGCAGATGCGGCCCGGTAGCCCGGCCCGTGGCCCCGCTCAGGCCAAGGAGCTGTCCCCGGCGGACCTTCTGCCCTTTTCTCACCTTGAATTTTGAGAGATGCATGTATAGGGTCATCAGGCCCTGGCCGTGGTCCACGATCACGCAATTACCCTCGAAGAAGAGGCGCCGTGAAAGCAGAACTGTACCCGAGTTGGCAGCCACCACCCGCGTGCCTCGCGGCGCATGGTAGTCCAAGCCCTGATGTTCGGTCTTCAACTCGCCGTTGAAGACACGCCGAACGCCAAACGGCTCCGAAACCGATTCGGTCACCGGAGCTGTGAAATCGCCGGCCCAGAGTTGTTTGCTGTTGCTCTCCTCGAAAATCCGGTGTTTGAGAATTTCTTCTCTCCGAATGCGCTTGAGCAGCCTGGGATTAGGCGCGGTGAACTTGTGCGCGACCTTCAGTTCCACGGTCGCATAAGGTTCACTCGCAACCTCCAGGTTTTGTTCGAAGGAGGCGGTGTTTCCGGTATCCGTCTCTCCCTCGAGGCTCAACTTGTATATGCCCGGCGCGCTGTTGAGACTCGCGCCAAACAGCGCGTACCAGGAGCCGCTGGCAGGATCTAAGGTGAAGTAGAGCTTGTGTCCCATCCAGGAGCCGCCCAGCGCTTTCAATCCGACCGGCGGGAGCACATACAACACCGCAGGCGCGCCGTTGACCAGCGTCGCAGGTTCGAGGCGTACCTGCCAGGCCGGGGCCACCGCTGCGGGATTCTGAGCTAGGGCCAACCGCGCCAGCAGCAAAACTAAGGCAACCAGGCCAGCCCCCAACGTGCGTCTCATGTTCCCAATGTACCCCGCCGCTTTGGTCCCTGCAGGTGACGAAAGGGTGACAGACATACGCTTTTCTGGCCGGGCCTGAGCGGCGCGAAAGACGGTACTCACGCTCATTTGACGGCAATTCTGCGGCGTTTGCAAAATCTGCGCTGCCGCAAAATTGTGCAAAATGCTGTGCAAAACCGGGGATCAGCCCACCCTGGCACATCCAACCGAAGGTGGCTCAGTAAATTGCACATCTAATTAGAAGTGCAGTTTGACAACGAGTTTGCACCAACAAACGGCGTTGACTTTTTTTTTGGTTGCCTTTACCTTCACTTGCGTCGACGGCTGAAAGGGTTGGTTAAATCAAATTGGCCAGTCCGAAGTAAGCTGGGTGATTAGCCAGGCGGGGTAACCCGTAGGGCAACTGGACCCGAAAAAACCGACGGCTCTGCGAGGAGAAGTCGGGGTCCGGAACCGCGAAAGCGGTGATCGCGTCAGGGGCTGCGATGGTGCACGTATCCACGCTGCTGGCTCCCTCGCAAGAGCTGGTGGCTAGAGCGTAACCAAGATCGCAGCCCTTTTAATTTTCGGAAGCACTCCTCCTCGTCGCCCCAGGCGGGCGATACCCCGAAGACAAGTAGTCAGAAGTCAGTAGTCAGCGAAAGGCGCTGCGGATCTCTACTGAGCCCTGCCTCCTTCGAAGAAAAGTATTCAAGACTCAGTTCTCAGGACTCAGCAAAGACGGTTGCGTTCTGCGACGTTTCTGCCGACTCCTGACCCCTGAGACCTGACTCCTGCTTTTCTCAGTACTTCCACATCTGGATAACGCTGCCGCCGCGCTCAAAGCTGACTTGGTCCATGAGCTGTCGAATGAGAAAAACACCGCGGCCATGGTCGTTGTAAACGTCCTGAACCACAGGTTTAGGGGGAGCCGAGTAGTCAAAGCCGGGGCCGGGATCGGCCACTACGATCAGCACGTGGCCTTGCTCATCGGCGCTGACCTCGCACTGGATGGTTTTAGAGGGATCGTTCTGGCAGCCGTGAGTTATGGCGTTGGCTAAAGCCTCCTGCACGGCCAGGCCGATAGCCATGCTTTTTTCTTCCTCAACATTCAGGCCAGCCAGACAAGCCAGGACGGCATCGGTAGCGTTGCCAATATGCTCGGCGTCAGCAGGAATTGCGAGATTGAG
>DATEGM010000147.1:0-5976 GCA_035280085.1 Terriglobales bacterium | reverse complement strand
TTGGCGTGGCCGATGATGACCGTGTCCGCAGAACGGGCGGCCCGGCAGGCGGAAAGCGAGAATTGGAGCCGGCTGCCGCGGAAACCGTGAAAGTGGAGGCGGCCGGAAGCGGCGTAATCAGAAACGGCCGGGGGTTCGGTGGCGTCGAGCAGCGAAAGCACACGCACATGAAGGCCGCGGGTGGAGGCGAGGTGGTCCAGGGCTTGAATGAGCGAGCGATTGAAAGTTTCGATGCCGCCGAAGCCATGGAAGGCGCCGGTGATGAGGACCGCGATCTGTGATTTTTGATTTTGAAACATGAAGGCGCGGGCGTTTGGGGGAGAGGCATTACAGCTTCGCCCCGTCACTTAGATTGGCTTATGTGACCAGGAGCCGGAGCCGATCAAGCCACCGAACACACGGGTGCGCTCACGCTGGAGAGCGCCACGACGGTCTCACTGTGGCTTTGCTTGGGACGATTTTTAGCACAGGCAGGGAGAAGGGACAATCGGGGGGTGCCCTTTTTCCTGTGCAAATCTGGTCCGAAAAGAACCAAATTGTTCCACAGTTGGAGATTGTTTCGGAAAACGATATGCGGGGAGAAAGCTCGTGTTTCGATATTTTGAAAAATGTGTAAGCGTTCCGCGATGAAGATGCTAGAATCCGGCTAATTTTAAAAACCAAGCAGGAGGATTCAGGGTTCGGGCCCGAAGGGGCCACTCGAGCCCAAGGGATTCATGGACTCTGGCATCATTCTGCAACCCAACCGCACACCTGGCAACGGCCAGGGACCATTTGAGATCGCCGAAACGCCGGTTTCGCAAACCTACTCCACCTACAGCTACGGCCTGGCGGAGCAGCATCCGTTGCTGGGGTATTGGCGGGTATTGCGGAAACGGCGGTGGACGATTCTGGCGACGTTCGGCATCGTGTTTGTGCTGGCGGTGATAGCTACGCTGCACATGACGCGGCTGTACCAGGCGACGTCGCGAATCGCGGTGTATCCGGAAAATTCCAACGTCCTGGGGCTGAAAGACATGGAGAATGCGACGGCGAGCGAGGATTGGGATTACAACGTGAGCCTGGAGACGCAGCTCTCCATCCTGCGGAGCGACGAGCTGGCGTTGAAGGTAATGGACACGCTGCACCTGGAGAGTAACCCCAGCTTCATGGGATCGGAGGCGGTGAGCGAAGGGCACGGGCTGAAGACCGCCAACCTGGGCCGGGATCCGGAGCGCCTGGCGACGATGCTGGGGATTTTTCGCCGTGGGCTGACGGTGCAGGTAGTGCCTCGAACGCGGGTGATTGAGATCAGCTACATGCAGCACGACCCGCAGCTGGCGGCGGAAATTTCGAACACGCTGGTGAAGACGTTCATCGAGGAGAACTTCCGCACCAAGTACGAATCCACCAGCCAGACTGCGGACTGGCTGTCAAAAGAACTCTCGGACCTGCAACTGAAGGTGCAAACCTCGGAGGAGAAGCTGGTCCGCTACCAGAAGGAGCATGGGATTGTCGGCATTGACGAGAAGCAGAACATCGTCACCGCCAAGCTGGACGCGCTGAACAAGGAATTGACCGACGCGCAAACGGACCGCATTCAGAAAGAAGCCTACTACCGGCTGGCGCAATCCGGGGATCCCAGCGCCTTCACCAAGCTGGATGCGGATAGCCTGCTGGGCAAGTTACGGACCCAGGAATCCGACCTGCAGGACCAGTATGCGCAGGCAACCACGCAATTTGGGTCCGGTTATCCCAAGGTGGCGGCCTTAAAGAATCAGCTGAAGCAGATCCAAGTGTCAATTGAGGCGGAGCAGAAACGGCTGTTATCCAAGGTGCGCGACGAGTACCTGGCGGCGGTGCAGAGAGAAAAGCTGCTGAGTGGCGTCTTCAACCAGCAGAAGCAGGAAGCTAACCAACTGAGCGAGGCGGCCATTGAGTTCACGGCCTTGAAGCGGGACGCGGATACCAACCGGCAGCTGTACCAGGACCTGTTGCAGCGGCTGAAAGAAGCGTCGGTAACGGCCGGGCTGCGTTCGAGCAATATCCGGGTGGTGGATGTGGCGCGCATTCCCATAGTGCCGGCCAAACCCAACGTGCCCCGAAACATCGCTTTGGGATTCCTGCTGGGACTGGCCGGCGGAGTCGGGCTGGCGTTCCTGCAGGAGAGCTTAGACACCACCATTGCCAATCTGGAGGAACTGACTACGATTACCGCCCTGCCGGCACTGGGCACGATTCCCCTGCAGCTAGGCGCAAATGGACGGCGGAGGCTGACCGCGGGGGTTACGAGCAGCAGCGAAGAGCAAGGAGTCGCCGGCCCGATCACGTATGCTCGCCCCAAGTCTGAGGCGGCGGAATCCTACCGCGCGCTGCGCACCTCGATCCTGCTCTCTTCCTTCGGCGCGCCGCCCAAGATCATCCTGGTCACCAGCGCCCTGCCGCAGGAGGGCAAGACCACGGTGAGCACGAACTCGGCCATGGTGCTGGCACAGAAGGGTGGACGGGTGCTTTTGGTGGATGCCGACCTAAGAAGGCCTGGGATCGGAAAGGCGCTGGGCATCAAGGCGACCGCAGGCCTCAGCACGGTTCTTAGCGGGGTGGATAAGGTCGAGGACGCCATTGCTCCTTATGCGCAACTCCCCAATCTGCACGTGTTGGCGGCCGGTCCCATTCCCCCGAACCCGGTGGAGTTACTGGGTTCGACGGTGATGAAAGACTACATTGCGCGCTGGCGGAACGAATACGATCACGTCATCATAGACACGCCACCCTGCCTGTCGGTGACCGACTCGGTAGTTCTCTCGGTTGAGGCTGACCGGGTGATCCTGGTGGCGCGCTCCGGGCAAACCCCCAAAGCAGCGCTACGACGGGCCTCGGAACTGCTTATTCAGGTCAATGCCCGGGTGATGGGAGTAGTGCTGAACGCGTTTAACCTGCGTTCTGCCGACGGTTACTACTATTACTACGGAAGCAAGTACGCCAGCCGCTATTACCAGCAGAGCGAAGAAGAGCAAAAGCAGGGCGCGCATGCGTCCTAAGTAGTGAGCCAGCAGGTTCGCGCCGGAATGCAGGTGAAGCTGAACTCGAGGCCGCGAAAGTTGCTGTTTGCGCTGGTGTGCCTGGCTGCAAGCGGCTTGTACCTGACTGTTGTGGCCAGGCATTACGCGGCCGCCCGACTGGATGCGCGGCTGACTCCTAAGGCGCTGGCGCGAGCCGCGCGCCTAGAACCGTGGAACGCGGAGCCACACTGGGAACTGGGCCGCTATTCCCTGTTCGTGGCGCAGGATCCAACCGCCGCCGTTTCGGATCTGGAGGTGGCGGTTGCGCTTAATCCGCATGTCGCCCAGTATTGGCTGGACCTCGCGGCAGCCTACCAGGTTAGCGGCGATGTTCCGCGCCAACGCTTCGCTTTGGACCACGGCCTGCAAGCAGAGCCGACCGCTCCTGACGTGGCCTGGGAGGCTGCCAACTTCTACCTAGTCCAAAATGACCTCGCCCGCGCACTTTCACTTTTCCGGCTGGTGATGGCCAACGACCCCGAACAGTTGAATGCCGCCTTAAGCTTGTGCTGGCGCGCCACTGGGGACGTGAACAAGATGCTGGCAGATGCAGTTCCCGCCAAACCAGCGCCGTATTTCGCATTGCTAAACCTGCTGATAAGCCAGGGGCAAACTAAGCCGGCCGAGGTGGTATGGAACCGTTTGGCAAAGCTGGGACAGCAGTTCCCTGCCTCCAATACGTTTCCATTTATGGACTATCTGATCGAAAAGCACGAAGCAGCGGCCGCAGTCCAGGCGTGGCAGGTTCTGGTCGCACGCAATCACGACCTTCAAGCGTATCTCCAGCCTGGGAACCTGATTGTTGACGGGAGCCTAGAGAAGGAGTTCCTCAACGGCGGCTTCGACTGGCGTTATTCCGACAACGGCGCGGTGCAGTTTTCCATTGATAACAGCGAGTTCCATGGCGGCAACCAGTCTCTGCGCATGGCCTTCAGTGGACCCGGAGTTTCGGACCCGGGAATATTCCAGTACGTTCCTGTCCGTCCAGATACTAATTATCACTTCACTGCCTATATCAAGGCAGAGGACATTGAAAGCGCCAGCGGACCGCGTCTTGCGATTCTCGACGCCTACTCCGGAAAGGAGTACGTCCTGACCGACGACTCTCTCGGTACCACCGGCTGGCGGGAGCAGTCGGCTGACTTCCAAACCGGTCCAGAAAGTTCACTGGTGATCGTAAAGGTTACACGCGTTCCAGGCGATCCTTTAATTAAGGGCAGGTTCTGGATGGATGACGTGAGCCTCGCGCAACGCTAAACGGAAAAGGGTCTTGTATGAATGCCGCCACTTCGGCCCGTCTGAGATTTGAGCCAGCATCCAAAGTCCCTATTTCGCTGCCCGAAGCTGAACCCGCGCCCAGGGTATCAGCGATTCTGTTTGGCATCTGTTCCCTGCTGTTTTTTGGCGTGCTTTCCTTCGGTGGGATGGAGACCTGGTCGGTTTCGATCCTCGAGGCTGGGGCGGTACTGCTCTTCCTGGCATGGGCGGGACGCGGGGTGCTTGCCGGCGAATTGAAAATCCAGGCCAGCTCGCTTTATGCCCCGGCATTCCTCTTCGTCGCAGTGGTAGCAGCCCAGCTCGGATTCGGCATCACAGCCTACCGGTACGCGACGCTGATCTCCAGCCTTCAGTATCTGGCCTACGGCATCCTTCTATTCCTCACGGTTCAGAGTCTCACCAACGAGCGCTCGGCGAAGGTTGTGCTCTGGGCCCTGACCGCGTTCGGTTTCGCCCTGGCGGTTTTTGCTATTACTCAGGACCTGACTTCCAACGGCAAAATCTACTGGCTGCGCGCCCTGCACAATGGCGGATCCATATTCGGACCCTACGTCAACCATGACCACTACGCCGGCCTGATGGAAATGCTGGCGCCCCTTCCCATCGTGCTGAGCCTGAGCTCGCTGTTCAGGGGCGGAAAACGGGCAATGGCAGGCTTTGCGGGCATAGTGATGGCGGGAACTATCGTGCTTTCGCAATCGCGCGCGGGTACGGCTTCGTTCCTAGTCGAAATGGGTCTGCTGCTTGGGTTGCTGGTGTGGCGGAAAAAGAACGGCCGCATGGCCGCGGGCTTGGCAACGGTTTGCCTCATGGTACTGGCCTTTGTGGTCTGGCTGGGAACCGCCGCACTGTGGCATCACTTCACCGAACTGCAGGACTGGATGCGACTGGCCATGACCAAAGACGGGCTGCGCATGTTCCGGCACCAGCCGGTGCTCGGCTATGGACTGGGCACGTTCACCACGGTGTATCCGCAGTTCCGCAGCTTCTACACCAACCTGTTTGTGAATGCCGCTCACAACGATTATGTGCAAATCCTGGTTGAAACCGGACTGATCGGCTTCGCGGCAGTTCTGTGGTTCATGGTTGAAGTTTATCGGGCCGGCCTGCGGAACGTGGAGGGATGGAGCCGCGATTATTCGCGAGCGCTCGGTCTGGCGGCGCTGGTGGGCTGCACCGGATTGTTTGTTCATAGCTTTTTCGACTTCAACCTGCAGATTCCGGCCAATGCGTGCGTGTTTTACTTCCTGTGCGCCGTGAGCACTCGGACAGCAGAGCAGCTTGAAATTAGCCGCGGCTCTTGCCGGCGAGATGCTGATAGTGACCTTGCAGTATGAACTAGCAAACTAGAAGCCATCTCGTAATGAACCAAGCCCGTAAATGTCGGTTTCCCTCAGGGGCTAAAGCCCAGCATTTATGTGGTCCTGGACGGCGCGGCTGAAGCCGCGCCCTTTCAAAACCGATTTACGAGATAGCTTTTAGCAACCAACGGCTCAAACGGTTAAGTTTGCTTGCCTTTCGGTGCGCATGCACTCGCGGATTTCCTGGATGGGAGAGGTGAGAATTGGTGTGCCATAGTGAGGATGGCCAAATTCCATGCACATACCGCGACCTAAGAAGCGAACCTTGAGCATGGAACCACCCCAGGTCGAGCCGT
>DATEGM010000146.1:0-5829 GCA_035280085.1 Terriglobales bacterium | reverse complement strand
TTTGTGCTGCGGACTGGGTGAGCCAGGTTTCGAAACGCGTCTCGCCCAGTCGTGCGTTACTGCCCGGAACCAGTGTTTTCTCGCTGATTTTCGCTCCCGAGTAACGCGCGTTTGGATCGGTGATGACCTTGCGGGGATCCTTCAGCGATTCCAGGCGCCGCCGCACTAGCTCGTCCAGGCGAAACTGTTCCGGGCCGCCAATTTCCACGATGCCGTTTGCCGGCGGGCTTACCGCGACTTTGGCTACGCCACTGGCGACATCCTCCGCTGCCATGGGCTGGAAAAGCACAGGAGGTAAATGCACCTCGTCGCCAACCATGGACCAGTCAGCCAGGCCTTTGAGGAACTCGAAGAACTGCGTCGCGTGCACAATGGTGTAGGGGATGGAGGATTCTCTGATCAGCTTCTCCTGAGCGATCTTGCCCCGGAAGTAACCGCTTTCGGCCAGCCGCTCGGTTCCCACCACGGACAACGCGACGTGATGGCCTACGCCAGCTTCCGCTTCATACTTAAGTTGGTTACGAGTTGAGGTTTCGAAGAACTTCAGCACGGCTGCATCATCCCAGGCGGGAGAGTCGGATACGTCCACGACTACCGAGGCGCCTTTCAGCGCTTCGGCCACTCCCTCACCCGTGATCGTATTGACTCCGGTGTTGGGTGCTGCCGCTACCGCCTCGTGTCCGTGCTCCCGAAGCTTGTTGACAACCTTTGATCCAATGCGTCCCGTACCGCCGATCACTACGATTTTCATCATGTCTCCTTTATTTCTTGACCAAGGCGTTTAGAAGCCATCGGTCGGTTCTACTGCATGACAGAAGTGAGAGGGACGAGTGACGCAATAAATGACGCAATAGCTGGTTCGCGCCTGCTCACGGCGCGCCGGATCACTCAGTGATTTTCGCGAAACTGCGATATATGGATGTCGAGAAGCGCGGATGCCCGCGTTTCACGCTCTGCGATGATTGTCTTTAGAGAGCCGCTGCGCCGCTACGGGAGCGGTTCCCACACGCATGACTGCGTTTACTTTTGGCCTTCCGTGCAGTGCCACCCGTCGTATGCCACCCATTGGTCAAGGACAAGTGGCTGCTGAGTTTTTGTTCCTGTGAGTTCCGCTTCGGCTTGCAGCCAGTCGTCCAGATCGTGCCCTTCTGTTCGATTGCGCTGCTCGTATATCTCATACGCCCGGTTGCGAATTTGCTCTTGCAGGTCGGCAGGATCGCCGTGCCGAGTTTTCGGTTTGTGGGAGGTTGAAGGAATCGGCATGCGAACCTCGGTGGAAACTGACTTATACCGTAGCGCGAAATGCACGCTGTTTCAACCGCCAATGCGAAAAGCAGGTACTCAGGATTTTTCGCTGGACTCTATCAGTTCGGCACGACCCGCCCAAAAGCGCAGTGAACGTTGCATGCCGATCAATTGTCTTGGATTTTTTATGGCTGAATGCCAATTGCTGATTGCTAAGGGCTGGGTTTCCGGTCTGATTGCGGTTGCTGTTCACGCCCCCGGCGCGGAGATGCGATGCAATTGGTCGGCGAGAATGCGGCGCAGCTTGGAGCGCTCTTCCAGGTCAATGTCCACGATCTCGAAACTGATCTCTCCCTGGCGAGCCCGCCGCAGCAGCACCTGGGTCTTGATGTGGCGCAGGCCCAGCTGCAGATCCAATGCCGCATCCGACCCCAGCCGCAGATCGTCGCCTTTTTTGGCCACGCCGCCGCCCAGGCTCAACTCGCGAATTGACAGTTCCGAGCGTCCCCACGAACTGCTGGCCAGCGCCGGCACGGCGCGTGGCGGGATAATGCGTTGATAGCGCCGCTGCCGCACCCAGGGGTGGCTGTATACCGCGTCCAGCGGCAGCAGTTCCAGTTCGTTCACCGTAAAGCCGCCTTCGGTCACCAGTTGCGGGCCATACTGCGGCTCTATCTTCACCAAAGCCTGGGCCGCGGAAATGCGCAGCTCGCGCGGATAAACCCACTTCCACATCTTTCGGGCTTCTACGATGGCGCGCAGCAGCGGAATGGCGGCGGCATCTTTCAGGCGCCCCAGCGCCTCCACCACCTTTAACCGCAGGAAGGGCGAGCGCGCCTCCGCCGAACCTTCATCGGCCAGCACCATTAGCCCGGATGTCAGCGCGTGGTCGCCGCTGAAGCCCACCTCGTCGATGGCCTGCGGCAGCACCGCATGGTCCAGCACGTCCAGCATTTCGAAGAGAATCTGCCCGCGCTCTGGCGCATTGCTGGAGGCAATCTGCCGCACCACCGCGTCGTGGTAAAACCGGTCCCACTCCTTCAGGCGTGCTGGCAGGAGCTCCAGCACCGCCATGGGATTTACCCGGCTGAGCAGGCCCACGCTGCTGGCCGCCTGCCGCACCGGCGCCAGGCGCAGCAATTCCCGCAGATGGCGCGACCCGTCGTCTTTCAGCTGCTCCATCAGTTCCACTAGCCGGTCGCACTCCTCCCGGCGGTGGCAGCGCGCAAAACGGTCTGCGATCTGTTCCGTAGCTGCCTGCGGAATGCTTCGCAGCATGTCCACCAGTTCGCCGGGGACGTGCGGAAGCTGCAGCGCTTCTTCAATGAATTCCGGCAGCCGGTTGTCTATCCCCACCCGCGGGCGCAAGTCCTGGGCCAGCACCGGGCGCTTCTGTTCAATTCGCTTCATGGAAGCCAGCACTTCCTGCACCGCGCTGTAGCGGCGGCGGTCGCCGGCTTCCTGGCTGATGCGCACGAAGGCTGCGCTCAGCAGGCTCTGGATGTCGAGCACGCCTTCCACGGCCAGTTGCTCCGAAATTCGCCGGATGGCATGCGGCAACAGGCTGTCGTCGCACGTGATGTAAAGGTCGGCTAACTGCGAAACGCCGGTGGCTGCTTTGCGCCGCGATTCCGCGTCGCCGCTGCCTACGCTGTCGCAGTAATTGCGCAGGATGGCGACCGCTGCTTCCCGGTCCTCGCGCTGCAACAGCTCTTCCACAAATGAGCGCACGTTGCGCGGAGGCACGCAGGGAGCGTCCGGCGAGAGCAATACGCTGCGCTTGCCCGATTCCGGCACTTCCGCCCAGAATTGGCGGTCCAGAATGTCGGCGTGCGATTCCACCAGGATACCGGCGCGGCTCATCTTGTCTTCGTGCACGCGCAGCACCCGCCGCAGCAGTCCCATTTCCCGGCTCATGCGCTCCAGCATTTCGTGGATGGCGTTCACCCGTACTTCGCCGCGTTCGTAGCGTTCCAGGGCGAAGCGGATGGCCAGATGTTCGGCGGCCTTCATCAGCAGCGGGCTGTCGCCGGCTCCCTGCGGCAGGCGCCCGGCCATTTTCTGCAGCGCCTGGCGCAGCACCGCTGCCGCCTGCGGCGCGGCCTGGCCTACTTCTTCTGTGAACCGTTTCTGGACTGCCGGACCGTCGTCCGTATCGCAAGCCTCTCCCAGCCGGGTCAGCAGCCGGATGGCTTCCATCACTTCCTTCTCCTGCAGCGAAATCCAGGCTGGCGCGGCTGCTGCCGCCTGCCCGCCTCCAGCTGCCACTCCGCTGGCCCCTCCCAGCACTGCCGTTCCCGAACCGGTCGCGGGTGCGCCGGCAAAGGAACCGCGTTTCGAGCCGTCCGCGGCAGCTATAAGTTGCAGCAATTTTTGCGGGTCGCTCAGCCACTCCCGGAACTCTGGCCCCAGGCTCTGCGCCGCCAATTGCGCCGCTAACGGCACATCGCCGGTGGCCGGATCATGGGCCACAAAACGAATCTCGTTCACTTTGATGGTGGCGTCTTCGCCCTCACCCACCGCCGCCTTTATCTGCTCCGCCACCACCTGCGCCTTGGACCCGCCCAGAGCGAAACCACGCACCAGGCGCGAAAAATCGGCCACGGTCACTTTGGCGGAGAACTGCAGGCTGGCTACACCCGCCGCCGAAAGCAGCTTGGCGAAGCTGCGCTCCGCTTGCCCCGATTCCAGCGGCATTCCATCCACCAGCAACTGCTGCCCCGATACCCCCAGCAGCAGCCCTCCCGGGCCCCCCATCGCTAACACCGATTGCAGCTCGTCCCAGGCAATCTCGAACTGTTCCTCGGTGCGCCGGTGCTTGTAGCCATACAGGCGCACATATTTCACGAGAATGTTCAGGCTGTGGACAAAGGCGTGGGCAGCCGGCAGGCGGCTTGGCGAGTGTGTATCTGGCGCGCGGATAGACGGCTCCCTTGGTTGCTGGTGCTCCTAAAAGCCTAAAGCCGCTAGCCTGGGATAGCACCATTACGGAGGTAATGGCGGCAATCCGGCGTTAGGGCAGGTTTGGCATAGGAACTACTGCGGAATTTGTCGCGCAGCCTTTTTTGGAAGCCCCGCCCAACAAGAGCCTTTCCAGCTGCATCTTAGGAAAGTCTTGCCCTCGTGGTGCTTGCCGTAGCCGGCTGGCTCGGTAAGCCAAGTTAAGCGTTCTCCCGATATAATTGTTTTGGGAGTAATCGAGGAACTTGCCCGAATGAGCAACGGCAAACCGACGGTTCTGGTGGTGGATGACGAGCACGTCATTGCCGACACCCTGGCGATTATTCTGAACCAGAACGGCTTTGAGGCTCTGCCCATTTACACCGGCAAGGACGCCATTGATCGCGCGCGCAAGCTTCGCCCCAATCTCCTCATCAGCGACGTTATCTTCAAAAACGAGTCTATTACCGGCATTGACGTAGCCATCAAAGTGCGCCAGTCGGTCCCCGGCTGCAAAATCCTTTTATTTTCCGGCCAGGCTGCCACCGCAGACTTACTGGAGACGGCGCGGGCCCAGGGGCACGAGTTTGAAATCCTCGCCAAGCCCGTCCATCCACAGGACTTACTCGCCAAGCTCGGGCAGTAAAGAATCTTCCCCCGTGCCCCTCCGAAGACTCTGCAAGACTGTGAAACCGAAACCAACCCGCTCCAATATAAAAACCTACGCGACAAATCGGTTTTGAAAGGGCGCGGCTTCAGCCGCGCCGTCCAGAATCACAGAAACGCCAGGCTTTAGCCGCTGAGGGAAACCGATGGGTAGTCTTGGTTTACTAGGAAGCAGGTTTCAATAAAAAACCGGGCTGGTTAGCCCGGTTGCAGCGTCGAGTTGGATGCGGTTACATGCCAGCGCGGCGCCTCAGACTGAACGCGAAACGCGCATTCCGGCTTTGGTAAGAGCCTTTACTGCGCCCTCGCGCTCAGCGCAGCCACTCAGAGAGCGAGGAAACGGACGGCCACAGTAGAGCAAACGCTGGGCCATTTGAGAGTTCCAGCGCTACCTTATGGCTTATTATGTAATTGATTGAAAACAGAAATGTTACATCCGTAGATTACTGGCTTATTCCACGCCTACCCAAACCGCCCAGGGAGAAAGTTCAAATTCTTGCATAATCCAGCCAAAAACCCTGAGCAGGGGCATTTTCCGCGTTTTACGCAGCGCTCCCGCTGGCACTCGTCATTTGGCGCTCCGCCCCGCGAAACAGCGAGCGCATCGCCCGTATGACCCAGCGGATCATGAGCAGAATCAGCAGCAAGGCCACGATCACTATGGCGGCGCTGATGTAGGGGTGCTGGCTGGCAAACCAGGTGAGGAACACAGCCAGCGCATCCTCCGCCAGGCTGAGGCCGATATTGGAAAACGGCTCGGGGGAAGGCGTAACGGCCAGGCGGGCCGCCATCTTGCCACTGTGCGCCGCCAGCGCGATGCCTCCCCCCAGAACCGCAGCCAGCAATTGCATGCCGGGAGAAAGCTGGGCCGTCGCTCCCCAGGCCAGCAGCGCGGCAATGGGAATGCGCACAAACGTGTGCAGCGCATTCCACACCAGGTCGAAGGCGGGAATTTTGTCCGCGAAAAACTCCACCAGG
>DATEGM010000145.1:0-8149 GCA_035280085.1 Terriglobales bacterium | reverse complement strand
CAGCCACATGGTGAAGACCGGGCCGGTTTCCTCAGGTCTCTTCTTCAGTCCGTCGGGTGCGCCGCAGGCATTTCCCGATCCGTCGGTGGTGTCCGCCGGAATTTTCACAACGCAAACCCCCGTACGCTTCCCTTATCCCGGCGAAGCCGGCAGCCGCAACGTTTTCCGCGGACAGGGATATTTCGGCACCGACATGGGTCTGGCGAAGAGTTGGAGCATCACCGAGCATCAGGCGCTGAAGTTCTCCTGGGAGGTCTTCAACGTGACCAACTCGGTTCGCTTTGACGACAACACGATTACGTCCCTGGATAACGGTTCCGCAGACGGTCCGGCCCTGGGCCTGTACCGGAAGACGCTCACTGCGCCGCGCGTGCAGCAGTTCTCGCTGCGCTACACGTTCTGAGACGGGACCCGAGCGGCGCCGACTGGAGCTATCTCGTAACTCGGTTTGAAAGGGCGTGGCTTTAGCCACGCCGTTCATCGCTTTATAGACATTGGCCTTTACGCCCTAAGGGAATCTGCAGTTTGCGCTTGGTTGATTGCCTGATAGCTTTTAGAATCGCTGGCGCACAACGATAATGACCACCACTCGCCGCAACTTTCTGGCCGGCTTGGGCGCTTTTGCGCTGCTGCCGCTCGAGCGCACCGAGCCCGAAATCATCCTCTACAACGCCAGCATCTGGACCGTGGACCCGCTGCTGCCCCGTGCCCAGGCGGTGGCCATTTCCGGTGGCCGTTTCCTGGCCGTGGGCTCCAATGACGACGTGCTCCATCTCGCCGCCGGACGCAGCCGAAAAATTGACCTCGGCGGTAGAACCGTGCTGCCCGGCTTCAACGACGCCCACTCTCATCCCGTGGAGTCGGGCGTCGAGCACCTGCGCATGGTCGCCTGCGATAAAAATTCCATCGCCGAAATTCAAGAAGCTCTGCGCCAGCGTGCCGCCAAAACTCCTGCGAGTCAGTGGGTGCTAGGCTTTCTCTACGATGACGGCAAGACCCCTCGCCCGCTCTCCCGCCATGACCTGGATGCCGCTGTCCCCGCCCACCCCGTGCTGGTGCGCCATCGCGGCGGCCACACCGTATTTGTGAATTCCACGGCCCTGAAGCTGGCGGGCGTGGATGAAAAGACTCCCGACCCGCCCGGCGGCCGCTTCGAGCACGACAGCGCCGGCCACCTCACTGGCCACGTTGGCGACCGCGCCACCGCCGTCTTCGAGAAGCTGATCGCCTACAAGCCCACCCGCGACGACTATCGCGCCGGCGCGAAACTAATTTCTAAGATGATGACCAGCAAGGGCGTCACCTCGGCCTGCGATGCCGACGCCACGCCCGAGGACCTGCAGGGCTACCAGGACGCCCGCGACACCGGCGAACTGCGCCTGCGCGTCTATTCCCACATAACGGTGCGGGCGCTCGACCAGATGCTCGCCGCTGGCCTCCACACCGGCTTCGGCGACGAATGGGTCCGCCTGGGCGCCATCAAGCAATACGCCGATGGCTCTATCTCGGAGCGCACCGCCTGGCTCTCGCAGCCTTACATTGGCATGGGTGACTACAAGGGTTTGCAGGTGAGCAGCAGGGAAGACCTCTACGAACATTCACGCAAGGCCCACGCCGCCGGCTGGCAGCTCGGCACCCACGCCAATGGCGACCTGGCGATTGACGAAATCCTGGGCGTCTACGAGCAGGTGCAGCGCGAGTTACCCAGCCGTGACCCGCGCTACCGCATCGAGCACTGCACCCTGCTGAACCCGTCTCTCATCCAGCGCATGAAGGCGCTCAACGTCCTCCCCGTGCCTTTCTCCTGCTACGTCTACTTCCACGGCGACGTAATGCACTTCTACGGCGAAGAGCGCCTCAAAAGCATGTTCCCCATGCGCGACTTCCTCAGTGCCGGCCTGCGTCCCACTGATTCCTCCGACTACACCGCCAGCCCTTCCGATCCCATGATGTGGCTGCAGTCCCAGGTCACGCGCACCGACATGAAGGGAAATGTGTGGGGCGCAAACCAGCGCATCACCCTGGAAGAAGCCATCCGCTGCGGAACCGTGAACGGCGCCTACGCCTCGTTTGAAGAGAACATCAAGGGCAGCATCTCGCCCGGCAAGCTGGCCGACCTGATCGTGCTCGGCCGCGACCCGTTCCATGCCGATCCCGCTTCGCTGCTCAGCATCCCCGTGGAGCGCACCATGGTCGGCGGCAGGTGGATGTACGAGGCTTAACCTCAAATTCAAGCGTATTCGCAAATACTACGTTGCGTTTGTGCGCCGCTGAAGCTATGCTTCCCGCCGCTGACACATTGCTACCAAGGAGATCGTTATGGCCAGAAAAGCATTCGCTCTATTGTTCGGGTCGGCCTTGGTCCTCGTCTTGTCGTTTCCGGTGCTAACGCAGGAGGCATCCGATGCCGGGGGAGCGAAGGAGACTGCCTCGCCGCACACCAACGCCAAGAAAGGCAAAGCCGCCAGGGAAAGTCGTTGGGAGGGCATTGTTATCCGGAGCAACAAAGACAAATCTACCCTGACCGTGCGCAAGATCGGCTCAAATAGCGACAGAACCGTTCACTACGACAGCTCCACCATCTTTACCAGTCAGGAACACGGCAAGCAGGCAAACCATATCAATGCCGATCAGATTCAAGACAATGATCGGGTGATCTGCTTAGGCACTTTCGATGACAAAGGCGACTTACACGCTACCCTGGTCTCTAAGCGGCTGTCCAACCCCTTGAGCAAATAGTCAGGGCATTTCCTCGTAAACCGGAAAAGCTGGGCGCGCTGGGACGGAAAGAAGGTCTGGCTGCCGGGAGGATGAACAGCGCTACTCCACCGGAGCCCTGTACCCGCTCTTCGAATACACTTGCAGCTGCGCTGTTTTCGCCGGCAGATTCACCCGCACCTTGATCTTCCTCCACTTGCCGTTGCGCGCCACATTAGTGGGCCGGTAGCCGAGCACGTATTGATTGCGCATCTCCACGCTGATCTCCGATGCCGCCTGCGGCAGTTCTCGGGGATTGTTCAGCGTAACCGTACGCCCGCCGGTTGCCTCCGTAATCTGCGTCAGCAGCCGCTTGCCCGCCCACTCCTCCGGCGTCTTGAACACCCGGTCGAAGAGGCCGATGGCATAAAGCGTCGTGTCTTCCTCCTCAACCATGCTCTTCAGCTCGCTGGCGGTAAACCGGCTGCGGTTGTCGCCGCCATCGGAAATAATCAGCAGCGCCCGCCGCTTATAGCGCGCGTGGCGCAGCTTCGCTTCGCCCAGGTAAATCGCGTCCAGCAGCGCCGTGTGCCCGTCCGCCGCCACGCCTGCCAGATGTCCTTGTATCGAACCAATGGATTGGCTGGTATCAGCCACCACCGTTGGCCGGTCGGAAAACGTAATCACAAAATAATCGTCCTCCGGATTTCCCAGCTCGAAGAATTTCCCCAGCGCCTCACGAGCCACATCCAACTTGTTGGTCATGCTCTTGCTCACGTCCAGCAGCACGCCGACCGAAATGGGCGAGTCGTCGCACCAGAATGACCGAATCTGCTGCCGTGAGCCGTCTTCATAGAGCGAGAACTCATCTCTGCTCAATCCCACCAGCGGCCGGCTCATGTAGTCGGTCACCGTAACCGGCACCAGCACCAGGTCCACATCTGCCCGGAAGGGCTTGCTGTGCACCTTGAGTGACGCGTCACTTTCCGCGGGCGCGGTTTTCTGTGCCGCCTTTTTCATAGGAACGATGTGCACCTCATCGGTACTCTGGGCATGCGCCGGGAGAGAGGCAGCCACTGCGACTGCCAGGACAGCGAGACCTAGCAACAGCGAGCGCCAAGTGGATATCAGCTGCGGAAGGAAGAAGTTGAAGTTAACCATGCAGGCCGCTACGCGGTGGAGGGGGAACCACCGTGTGCGCGCGATGGTAACACGTGGACTGCCGGCTGAAGCCCGGGAAAAATAAAAAAAGAGCGCCTCCCAAAAGAGGCGCCCTTTTTCCGACATGCCGATAGTTTGTCTGGCCTAGAACCGGAAGGTCGGTCCGAATGAGATATTCAGGTTGTGGTTAGCGCCGTTGTCGAAATACATCATGTCGCCAGCCTCAGCCCGCAGCCCGAACACGTGGCCGATAAAGAATTCCACGCCCGCGCCCGGATAGAACACGCCGTTGGTGTCGCCATTCGGCACGTTGCCAAACGAGTTGGCAAAGCTGCCCAAGGTTGCCGTGCGCGACGTGCCGAAGTTGAGAAAGCCGCCCTTCAGCACGATGTAAGCCGTCACTGGCCCGACCCCGGTCTGGATCTTTGGCCCAAATAGCCCGTTGAGCAGCCGTAGCCTCGAGGTCGAGAACGAGGTGCTCAGCCCATTGCTGCTGCTCATCGTGACATTCCGTGCGAAGTCATAGCCAATTCCGCCTTCAAATTGCAGGTGGTTATTGACGTTGAACGCCAGCCGCCCTCCTAATCCGGTGAAGTCGGTATTGCCTGCGGAGCCGAGCCGGGTGAAATCACCATACGCCCCCACTTCGCCCCGTTCTTCCTGTGCGTAGAGTGCCGGCACCACCGCCACCATGGCCAGCACAACCAGCAGTCCTAAAATCCGTCTCATGGGTCCTATCCTCCAATCCGTTCCTTGTCCCCCCTGTCCTGGGGCAAGATCGCCTTGTCACCAGGCGACTGGAAACACGTCTTCCATGCCATGCCACGCAGGAATTGGGACGCTATTTAGGATGAGAACTGTGATGAGCGGGTGGGCTGCCAGTTGCCGCCAGCCGTAAGCCGCCACCAGAGCGGCTTACGGCGGAGTTGGTCAGGGCACAACCCTCGGCTTTTCAAGCGCTTGCCAAACCCAAATTCACAGGTGTGCCGGCTCGATTCTCGCCCGCCAACTCACCCCCGAGTTGCTCGTGTGTGCATAATTTATAATCCCCAATTTGCCCCTGAGTAGCGGGAGGATTCTTGGCGCAAGCCCAAATCGGCATCATCGGCGGCAGCGGTTTGTACTCCATGCCGGGCCTTACCGAGGTCCGGGAGGTCCGCCTGCAGACCCCCTTTGGCGACCCCTCTGACGCTTACGTCACCGGCAGACTGGAAGGGAAGCGGGTAGCCTTTCTCGCCCGCCACGGCCGCGGCCACCGCATCCTGCCTACCGAGCTCAACTTCCGCGCTAACATCTATGGTTTCCGCCACCTCGGCGTCGAGCGCATCATCTCCGTTTCGGCTGTGGGCTCGCTTAAGGAAGAGCACAAGCCCACCGAATTCGTCATTCCTGACCAGTTCTTCGACCGCACCCGCCACCGCGTGGACACTTTCTTCGGCGAGGGCGTCGTCGCCCACGTGGCTTTGGCTGATCCCGTTTGTCCCGAGATGTCGCGCGTGCTCGAATCCTCCTGCGGCAAGGCAGGCGTGGTCGGCAAGCGCGGCGGCACTTACCTCTGCATGGAAGGCCCGCAGTTCTCCACCCGCGCCGAATCCAACGTGTACCGCAGCTGGGGCATGGATGTGATCGGCATGACCAACCTGCAGGAAGCCAAACTCGCCCGCGAGGCCGAAATCTGTTACGTCACCGCCGCTATGGTTACGGACTATGACTGCTGGCATCCGCGGCACGATTCCGTTACCGTGGACCAGGTGGTTGCTGTCCTGCTCAAAAATGCGGAGAACGCCTGCAAGGTCATTCGTGCGGCTGTAGCCGCCACGCCCGGAAAGCGCTCCTGCAAGTGCGGTTCGGCGCTGCGCCACGCCATTCTCACCGAGCGCGACAAAATCCCCGCGGCTACCCGCGAAAAGCTCAAGCTGATTCTCGCCAAATACCTCGAACAGGGAGCCAATGCCTAGATGAGCATTGTTGCCGTCGGTTCCATTGCTTTTGACACCGTCACCACCCGCTATGGCACCCACGAGCGCATGCTGGGCGGCACCGCCACCTACTTCGGCCTGGCCGCCAGCTACTTTACCGATGTCCGCGTCGTAGGCGTGGTGGGCGACGATTTCACCGTTGAGCACGAGAACGTGCTCCGCAGCCATGGCGTAGACGTTTCCGGCGTGCAGCGCACCCCGGGCAAGACTTTCTTCTGGTCGGGCGAGTACGGCGCCAACGTCAATGAGGCCAAAACCCGCGCCACCGAGCTCAACGTCTTCGCCGACTTCAACCCCGAACTGCCCAAAAAATATCGCGACTCCAAGTTCCTCTTCCTCGGCAACATTGACCCCACCCTCCAGGCCAACGTACGCCTCCAGATGAACGACGCACGCCTGGTGGGCGGCGACACCATGAATTACTGGATCAACAACACCCATCCCGCGCTGCTGGAAACCCTGAAGCTCATGGATGTGCTCATCATCAACGATGCGGAAGCCAAGTCCTTGGCCGGCGAAACCAATCTGCCCCGCGCCGCGCAAAAGGTGCTCGCCATGGGTCCCAAGGCCCTGGTGATGAAGCACGGCGAGTACGGCGCCACCATCTTTTTCCGCGAAGGAGCCTTCGGCATCGGCCACCATCCCTTCCGTGCTCCCGCGCTCCCCATCGAGGAAGTGGTGGATCCTACCGGAGCGGGCGATTCCTTTGCAGGCGGTTTCATGGGCTACATCGCTTCCCAGGGCGAACTCAACCGCGAAGTGCTCAAGCGCGCCATGTTCTACGGCAGCGTGATGGGCTCGTTTGCGGTCGAGCGCTTCGGCACCGAGCGCCTGCAACTCCTGACCCGCGAGCAGATTGACGCCCGCTTCCAGATCTTCCGCGAGCTCACCCACCTCGAATGAGACCCGCGCGGCGCACTCCCGCCACCACCCCTGATCCCCGCCTGCGCACCATCATCCTGGTCGGCTACATCGCGGGTTTCACCTCTGTCATCGCGTTCCTCTGGTATTTCCGCCACAACCAGGTCCTGCTCTACGGCGACGCGGTGGCCCACATCAACATCGCCCGCCGCGTCTTCGACTCCCGCACCCCCGGCCTGAAGCAACTGGGCACGGTCTGGCTGCCCTTACCCCATCTTCTGATCATTCCATTTATCTTTTCTGACTGGTCGTGGCAGACCGGTTTGGGCGGCTCTTGGCCCTTCATGATCGCCTACGTCGCCGGCGTCCTCGGCATCTTCCGCCTGGTTCGCGATGGACTCGTTCCTCAATTATCGAGTGGGCCATGGTCCGCGCTCCTGGCGCCCTGGTTCGCTGCCCTCATCTTCGCTGCCAATCCGAATATGCTTTACATGCAATCCACCGCCATGACCGAGACTCTGTACCTGGCTCTATTCATCTGGGCGGTGGTCTTTCTCGCCGACTTCATCCGACAGCGGTACTCGCCCGACTTGGCTGAGCAGAACAAAGCCGGCGGCTCGCTCGTCTGGTGTGGAATTTGCCTGGCGCTCTCCATGCTCACTCGTTACGACGGCTGGTTTGCCGCCGGTGTGTTGTCAATCGTAGTTCTGATTTTGCTGCTGCGCCCGCCACGCCGCGAACCCGCGGCTCAGCCGTCGACCCGTCTTCGCCGCCCCGTGCTCATCTTCGCCGCTCTGGTCGTTGTCGTCCCCGCCTTCTGGTTCGCCTATAACGCTGCCATCTATGGTGATCCCCTCGACTTTGCCCGTGGACCCTACTCCGCCCGTGGCATCGAGCAGCGCACCTCCCAGCCCGGCGAAGCTCGCCATCCCGGCTACCACAGCCTCAGCACAGCAGCAATTTACTTCGTGAAATCCGCCGAGCTGAATCAGACAGAAGGCCCGCTGGAACGGCCCTGGCTGGCGCTCACCGCCGCCGGCATCGTTCTCCTGCTCGTTTACTATCGCCCCCTGGGAGCCTGGCTGCTGCTTCTCGTTCCCCTGCCGTTCTATGCCTTGTCCATCGCCTATGGCGGCGTGCCCATCTTTATGCCCGTGTGGCGGCCGTTCTCTTTTTACAACGTGCGCTACGGCTTGCAGCTTCTGCCCGCATTCGCCGTCTTCTTTGCCCTCCTCCTCCACTGGGCCTTGCAGCGGATTTCACAGCAACGCTGGCAAATTGGCGCCACGGTGCTTGCCTTCGCGTTTGTCGGCGCCAGCTACGGCTTTGCCTGGCACGCCCAGCCCATCTGCCTGCAGGAAGCCGTCGCCAACGCCCGCACCCGCGTTGCCTTTGAGCATAACCTGGCCGGATACCTGCGTTTTCTGCCGCCCAACTCCACTTTCCTCATG
>DATEGM010000144.1:0-7444 GCA_035280085.1 Terriglobales bacterium | reverse complement strand
CTCAAAACCCTGGAGGAGCCGCCGGGGCACGTGATTTTCATGCTGGCCACCACCCAGCCTGAGGATATTCCGCAAACCATCCGTTCGCGCTGCCAGCACTTCAGTTTTCATGCGGTGCGCTTTGACGACATTCTGGGCCAGCTGAGCGACCTAGCTGGGCGCGAAAACATCAAGGCTGAGCCGGACGCGCTGGCCCTGCTGGCGGAGGCGGGCGACGGTTCCATGCGCGACGCACTCTCCATTCTCGATCAGGCGATTGCCTGCTGCGGCGAGACCCTGACCCCGGAAGTGATACGCCAGCTTGTGGGCACTGTGCCTTCCGCCACCCTGGAGCAGATGATGCAGGCGGTGGAGCGCGGCTCGAGCGAGGAGGTGTTGCGGCTGGCCGACAAGCTGATCAGCGAGGGCCAGAATCCCATCCATTTTGCCCGGCAAATGGTCCGCTTCCTGCGTAATGCCATTGTGGCCAAAGTGGCCGGCGGCGAATCGGAGCTGTTGCAGATTTCCTCGGACGAGCGCCAGCGCGTGGCGCGGGTGGCCGAATCCTTCACCGAGGAGGACCTGGCGCGGTATCTCCAAATCATGCTGCGCACGCACGGCGAGCTCGGCTACAAGCAGGAGCAGCGATTCCACCTCGAGCTCGGCCTGCTGAAGATGGCCCACGCCTCCCGCCTGCTGCCGCTGGAGCAGCTGCTGAGTGACGCGGGCGCCGCCGAAAGCGGCTTACCTCGGGGTGGGGCACGTCCAGGCGCGCCTGCTGCACGAGCCGAAATGCCGCGCCGCGCCGAACCATTTGCGTCGCACCCCGGCAGGGTATCCCCCTTTAATGCTGATACGGCGCGCAAGGGTGGTGGCTCAGGCTCTAAGTTGTCGGGTGACGACAAAATGCCGTTCGCCGCCGGCGCTTCCGTGATCATGGGAGCGGCTGCCCCGGCGATTGCAGCAGAAAACGAGGAGCAGCCCGAGGCATCAGCCGAACCACAACCGGACGCCGCGGCTCCCGACCAGCTGCGCGCTGCCGTGCTCAGCGCTCTGGAGAATGGCGGCCATCGAACCCTTGCTTACATGCTGGACGCAGGAGATTGGTCCGTCCAGGGCAACGAACTCACAGTGAAAGTGGCCGCAGCCCCGGCGGTGGTGGACATGGCCTTTGGCGCCGAGCCGAAGAAGATTGCCGGCGCAGCGGCCAGTAATGCCGCCGGGAGCCCCTTGAAGGTTGTGGTAATGAGCGGAGGCACCGGAAATGGGATGGCCAAGCCGCGTCCCCCCGGCGGCACCGGAAACACTCAAGGGCGCAATCGTGCTCTTGAGGACCCAGTGGTACGCCGGATGCAGGACAAGTTCGGCGCGGAAATTCGCACGATTATTGATCATCGGGAGAAACGGTAGTTAGTAGCTGCTAGTTACGGAACCTCTGATTGAGTACGACACAACAAACGCAGAATTGCCTAAAAGGCAATTCTGCTTCGCTCGGGATGACGTGGATGAACTTGATCAGAGTTTCCTTAGTAGTTGGGGGTCGGGTGTACCCCCCAACTACCAACTACCAGCTACTAACTACCTGGAGAACTTATGGGCGGATTCAACATTAAAGAAATGATGTCTATGGCCAAGCAACAGGCCGAAACGCTGCAAAAGAAGATGGAAGAAACCACGGTCGAGGCCACAGCCGGCGGGGGCAGCATAAGCGTCAAAATGAATGGCCGCAAGCAGGTCCTCTCGCTCAAAATTGATCCCGAGGTGGTAAAGAGTGGCGACGTGGAGATGCTGCAGGACCTGGTTACCGCCGCGGTGAACGAGGCCTGCCGCAAGGTGGATGAAGCGATGCAATCCAGCCTGGGCGGCATGCTGGGCGGCCTGGGCCTGGGATAATTGTGGAATTGTGTAATCGGGTAATTGTGTAAAGTAGCCCCCAAGCGTCGCATTTACCCGATTACACAATTACTCAATTACACAATTCTTCATGTCCAAATTTGCCGAGCCGATGACCCGGCTGATTGACGAACTGAAAAAGCTGCCCGGAGTGGGCAGCAAGAGCGCGCAGCGCCTTGCATTCCACATCCTTCGCTCCAGCGAGGACGATGCCGAGGCGCTGGCGGCCGCCGTGCGCGACGTCAAAGCCAAGCTGCGCCTCTGCTCGGTGTGCAACAACATCACCGATGTGGATCCCTGCGTCTATTGCAGCAACCCCACCCGCAACCAGCGCCTCGTGTGCGTGGTGGAGGAGCCAACCAACATCGCCGCCATCGAGAAAACCCGCCACTTCAATGGCGCTTATCACGTCCTGCACGGATCCATTTCTCCGCTGCACGGCGTCGGCCCGGAGCAGCTTCGACTCTCCAACCTAATGCGCCGTATTGACGCCGGCGAGGTGGACGAAGTCATTCTGGCTACCAATCCCACCGTGGAAGGCGAGGCCACTGCCGTTTACATCTCGCAGCAGGTCAGGCGCCCGGGCGTGAAGGTGACGCGCATTGCTACCGGCATTCCCGTGGGCAGCGACATTGAATACGCGGACGAGGTCACGATGCTCAAGGCCATGGAAGGCCGGCGGGAGCTATAAGCTTCAATTTTTCAGTAACTTGAAAACGCATCCTGCGTCTTTATCGTGAAGGCCATCGGCCGTAAACTGCTAGAATCCTGCTTGTATGACGCCCAACGCGCCATTTTGCGACGTGGAAAGCGCTGTTGCCGATATCCGTGCCGGCCGCATGGTTGTAGTTGTGGACGATGAAGACCGCGAGAACGAAGGCGACCTCACCCTGGCGGCGGAAAAGGTGACGCCGGAAGCCATCAACTTCATGGCCCGCTATGGCCGTGGGCTGGTCTGCCTGGCCATGACGGAAGAGCGCCTGGAGCATCTGCGCATCGGCCCCATGACCGCGGAAAACACTTCCAACTACGGCACCGCGTTCTGCGAGTCGGTGGATGCCCGGGAAGGCGTGACCACCGGCATCTCCGCTTACGACCGCGCCCGCACCATCGCGGTGGCGATTGATCCCGCCAGCCGCCCTTCGGATTTAGCACGCCCGGGCCATGTCTTCCCCTTGCGCGCCCGCAAAGGCGGTGTGCTGGTACGCGCCGGGCAGACGGAAGCCTCCGTGGATCTGGCCCGCCTGGCGGGGCTGGTGCCCGCGGGCATCATCTGCGAAATCATGAAAGACGACGGCAGCATGGCGCGGATTCCGGACCTGGTGGGGTTCTGCGCCCAGCATAATCTGAAGATGCTCACCGTCGCCGAGCTGATCCGCTACCGCATGCAGCACGAGCGCTATGTGCGCCGCTTGGGAGAGGCTCTGCTGCCAACGCGACATGGCGAGTTCCGCATGATTGCCTACGAGAGCGAGGTGGAGGGCGGCGAGTCGCATGTTGCCCTGGTGCGTGGAGACCTGGAGCACGCCAGTGAGCCGGTGCTGGTGCGCATGCACTCCCATTGCCTGGTGGGCGACGTATTTGGCGCCACCTGGTGCGAATGCCGCAACGTGATTGACCGCTCGCTGCAGATGATCGCCGAGCAGGAGCTTGGCGCGCTCATCTACCTGCACCAGACCTCTAAGGGATTTTCGGTTGAGAAGATAGGCGAGCGCACCCTGCTCTCTTTTCATCGGGACGTGCGCCTGCCCGCGTTGCCGGAAAGCGAACGCAAGACGCAGCGCGAAATCGGCATTGGCGCCCAGATCCTTTCCGACCTTGGGCTACGGCGCATCCGCTTGCTCACCAATCACCCGCGCAAGGTCGCCGCCCTGCAGGGTTTCGGGATTGAGATTGTGGAAGAGGTGCCCATCCAGGTGGCGCAACAACCTGCGCGCCACAGCTAAACTTCTTCATTAACCACAGAGGACACAGAGCACACAGAATAAATATATTTCACATCTTCTTACCCAAAGCGAACACGGCAGCTCTGGAACAACTGGCTTCTCGGGTGTGTAGAAAGATTGGAGCGTTGCTGACTCAAGCTGGCGTCGCTGAAACAGGTATGTGGACAGGCCTTTTGAATATGTTTTTCTCTGAGCTCTCTGTGTCCTCTGTGGTGAAAAAAGAGGCCTAGCAGGGTTTCCGGGGGATAACCTCGCAGTCGCGGATAAAAAACTGGGCAGCGCAATGCTCAGAACCGCAGATTACGGGCAGCAGGCCGGCGATCTGGCGGCGCGTGATCAGGCCCAGCGTGCCGCAACTCGGGCAGGCGAGCACAGCCCAGTACGGATCATCCTTCTCGCCCACTTCGCCGGCGTTTTCCAGCACGAACACCGTCCCCGGGCCCATCTGCTCCGGAATCCACTCGGTAAGCACGTTTAACTCGCCGACCATTTCTCCTCCCACCCTGTTCACTGGGCTTTCCTTGTGGCGTGCTGCTGCGTACGGACGGACGCGCTGGCTTTCTTGCGGCCGCGAATATTGGCGCGCATGGCGCGCACTGTGTCGCTCAAACACACGCTGAGAATCGGCTGGCGCGCGTTCTTCAGAATGTCAACAATTTGTTTGGCCGAGGTTTCCAGGTAAAGATGGGAGCCATCGGTGAGCAGGTGGTACTCGGAGGCGCCGCTGACAGTTTGCGCCAGGCGACTGCCCAGTTCACGCTGCAGGAAGCGCACCATTCTGCGCACTCTCTGCAGAGGAAAACCACGCCGGCGCAGGTCGGCGATGACCGCCATTTCCGCCACATCGTCGAGCGAATACAGCCGGCGATGGCCCTCACGTGAGGGAACGACAATTCCCTGCTCATCCCACCACTGCAGCTGCCGGGCGGTAATGCCGGTAAGCTTTACCACCTCCGCGGATGTGAAGCGCTCGGGCATTTTTGAAAATTGTTTTGAACAGAAATCCTTGTAAATGTTTTACTTGGCTTCTTGGTGACTCATTCTAGGGAAGAGCGACAGAGAGTCAATACAAAATACTCTCAACCACAAACTCTCGTATTGACCTTTCCGGTTCCGGGCGAACAACGCTTCCCGCACTGGTTTCCCTGGGATGATCCTGAGTCGCGCTGCTCTCAGTTAGCAGTTGTATAAACGATTTCCACAGCCATACGTAACCTGCTGTTGGTACATGTCCTGTTGGGGGTTAATTTTCATGGTGCAAGGGTTACGCCACCTCCCCTCCTGCGTCTACACTAGTGGCACTGAGCGAACTTTTATTCCCCTACATACGTACTAATTCTTGGCGGAGACTTGGAGGAAGGATGTTGCAGTTCTTGGCACAACGTTCGGGAGAGATGGTTGTCCTGCAGTGCACCGGAAAGATAGTGGCTGGCGAGGGGCTCAAAGGATTGCAACGTACCGCGACCGCCCAACGGGCCGCAGCTTTGGTTATTGACCTGCGGCAAGTGGAGGTTCTGGACGCGGCCGGACTGGGCACCTTCTTGCGCATAAAGCAGTGGTGTGATGCGCATGGTATGAACCTGAAATTTATCAATCCTGGCAAGCACGTGCAGGAAGTGCTGGCACTGACCGCACTGGATTCCGTGCTTGACGTGCTCCCCGCCGCGAGCGACGACGATGTTCAATCTCTCTTGCGGGAGTGGGCCTGCGCGGAAACTTAGAACCTAAGTTCACGTTCAGATCAGGGCGGCCATAGAGCCGCCCTTTGTTTTTTGATTTAGCCTCAAGGGTGACGGCAAGACACGCCCAGGGTGTATATTCTCCCTTCTCCCATGCACAAGGTCTCGTTCCCCCGCACGCTTGTCGTTCTGCTTATAGTCTTTGGAATCCAATTCTTCACCGCCGTTGCGGCTTGCGCCCAGGGCATTGATCCCAGCCTCTATGCCGGCCTGCGCTGGCGCTGCATTGGCCCGTTCCGCGGCGGGCGTGCGCTGGCCGCCGCCGGCGTTCCCGGCGAACCGGAAACCTTCTACTTCGGCGCCGTGGGCGGCGGAGTATGGAAGACCACCGATATGGGCCGGGTGTGGCAGCCGATTTTCGACGCTGAGCCCATTGCCTCCATTGGCGCGCTGGCGGTCGCGCCTTCCAATCCCGGGGTAATCTACGTCGGCACCGGCGAAGCTGACATGCGCTCCGACATCTCCTTCGGAGATGGGGTTTACAAAACCACTGACGGGGGCAAAAACTGGCGCAATGTTGGCTTGCGCGAGAGCCGCCACATCGGCCGCATTCTGGTGGACCCACATAATCCTGACATTGTGCTGGTAGCGGCGCTGGGGCGAGCCTATGGACCTAACCCGGAGCGCGGCGTCTTTCGCTCCACCGATGGCGGCCAGAGCTGGCAGAAGGTCCTCTACAAGGATGACAATACCGGCGCCGTTGACCTGGCCTTCGATCCCGACAACTCGCAGACGATTTTTGCCACCTTGTGGAGCACCCGGCGGCCGCCCTGGAGCACGTATGCGCCGCTGGTCGGTCCAGGCAGCGGGCTGTACAAATCGGCTGACGGCGGCAGTACCTGGACGGAAATCTCCGGCCACGGCCTGCCCTCCGGCGAATTGGGGAGAATCGGGGTAGCGGTCTCCGCGGGAACGCATGGTCAGCGTGTCTATGCGATAGTGGACGCCAAGAAGAACGGTGGCCTTTATCGTTCTGACGACGGCGGCGCAAACTGGCAGTTGGTAAGCACTGACCGCCGCATTCATGAGCGCGGCTGGTATTTCGGCACGGTCACGGCTGACCCGCGCGACCCCAACACTGTCTACATTCCCAATGTTTCTCTCTACCGCTCGCGCGATGGCGGCAAGACTTTCGCCTCTATCAAAGGCGCGCCCGGCGGCGACGACTACCATCTGCTTTGGGTGGACCCTGGCGACCCGCGACGCATGATTGTGGCCAGCGACCAGGGAACCACCATCAGCGTGGACGATGGGGCGACCTGGAGCAGCTGGTATAACCAGCCCACAGCGCAGTTCTACCACGTGGCCACGGACAACCAGTTCCCTTACAAGGTGTACGGCGCACAGCAGGACAGCGGCACCGTGGGCACGCTCAGCCGCAGCGATTATGGCCAGGTCACTTTCCGCGACTGGCGTCCGGTGGGGGGCGATGAAGGCGGCTACATTGTGCCAGATCCCAGCGATCCCAATTTTGTTTACGCCGGGGGCACATTGGGCGAACTCCACCGCTTCAACTGGAATACCGGCGAGTCGCAGGACGTTTCTCCTTGGCCCAGCGTCAGTTTCGGAACAGAGATTTCGGGCCGCAAGTACCGCTTTACATGGACTTCGCCGATTGTGTTCTCGCCGCAGGACCCGCACACGCTTTACATGGGCGCGCAGATGCTGCTTGAAACGCGCGACCGCGGCATGAGCTGGCACGCGACCAGCCCCGACCTGACCGGAGCCGAACGCGGGGCAGCCAAGGCGCAGGGACCACTGGCGGTCAGCAACGCCATGCAGCGCGGTTATGGCGTCATCTACACCATTGCACCTTCGCCGATCAGCCCGGGATTGATCTGGGCAGGCACAGATACCGGCCTCGTCCAGTTGACTCGCGACGCCGGC
>DATEGM010000143.1:0-2279 GCA_035280085.1 Terriglobales bacterium | reverse complement strand
CTGGCCTGGGCCAAAATTTTGCCGCGCGGATCGCAGAAGTAGCTTTTGCCGTAAAACTCGCCAATGCTCCACGGCTTCTCTTCGCCTACGCGATTAATGGCGCCCACAAAGTAGCCGTTGGCCACCGCGTGCGCCGGCTGTTCCAACTCCCACAGATATTCGGAGAGCCCGGCCACCGTCGCCGAAGGGTTGAACACGATTTCCGCCCCGTTCAGGCCCAGAATGCGCGCTCCTTCGGGGAAGTGCCGGTCGTAGCAGATGTAGACTCCCACCCGCGCGTGCTTGGTCTGGAATGTGGGATAGCCCAGGTCGCCGGGCGTGAAGTAGAACTTTTCCCAGAACCCGGGATGGCAGTGCGGGATATGGTGCTTGCGGTACTTGCCCAGGTAGCTGCCGTCGGCGTCGATCACCGCGGCCGTGTTGAAATACAGCCCCGGCATGGGCTGTTCATATACCGGAACAACCAGCACCATGTGGTGGCGGGCTGCCAGCTTGCGCATCAGCTTGGTGGTGGGGCCTTCTGGTACCGGCTCAGCCAGCTCATACCAGCGGGCGTCCTGCTCGGCGCAAAAATAGGGACCGTAGAAGAGCTCCTGCAGGCACAGGATCTGCACTTTCTTCTGCGCTGCCTTCTCAATAAATTTGACGTGCTTTTCGATCATCGCCTTCTTGATTTGCGCCAGCGTGTGGCTGGCATCGAGCACGTTACGCGCCTGGATCAGGCCGCAGCGGACTAGTCGCGCCATAAGACACCTCGGGGGCAGACTATATCAAATCTTTCGCTGCCCTGTAGCCCCGGCATCTTGCCGGCTGTCCGAGGAGGTGTCCCGCGCGTATGGGAATGAAGCCGGACTCTTCCACCCATTCCACCGTCACTCTGGCATTTTGGAGAGAGGACTACCTGTGCCCATCGGGTACGAGGCTTAGGTGCAGTCCGTCTTCGGGATGTGTGAGCGAGTAGGTCACTTCGTAGCGCATCCATTTGCGATTTTCAATCGTATCGGCCTTCCTGGGATCGCGCGTAGTTGTTCCTCGTGCTACGAGTTCCGGGCCATTGAAGCTGAGCGGCGCTCCTTCATCCTCGAGTGTTGCCGTATCCCAGCAGGACTCGATCACAAAGTTCTGCGACTCAACTTTCTTCCAGGCTGAATCCAATTTCATCCAGATAAGGCTGCGTTCCTCTCCGGCGCCACACATTTTATCGGCATCGTCCGGTCCGCGAGAGTATCCCCTAAGATCGAACAGAAGATAGGTAAAATCTCCGCTGGCCTTCGCGCTTAACAGCTTCACAGAGTGAAGCGCATAAGCGAAGATGTCCTTATCGACCATGAACGGATGATTCACACCATCCTTGGTGACAACGACCTTCATGCCGTTCCAGTGCACTCGAAGTTGGGCTCCAAGCGGTTTCGGCTGCTGGGCCAGGAGTTCTATTGCCAACAATACCCCAAGAAAGGAAAACACGCGGAAACCGGCGTGCATAGTGACCTGATGTTAACACCGCCGGCTCGCGCTGATCTTTTGCCACACTGCCCGGAGGAGCCGTGAAGTTTTAGCGTACCGTTGGAATCGAGCGTTCCCGTAATTCGATTACAAGCTCGTCATGGTCCTGGCGCGCAATCACCACAATGCTTGCACAATTAGGGACAATCCAGTCCGCCCCCGCGGCGCGCAGTTCCTCCGCTTTGACCGTCGTGGGAAACGCAATCACCCGCGCCCCCGCGGCTTTGCCGGAGCGAATGCCGGAAGGCACATCCTCCACCACGACGCACTGCTGCGGATCGGCGCCCAGCTTGCCGGCAGCTTTCAGGTAGGGTTCGGGATGGGGCTTGCCATTCACAATATCGGTGGAGGTCACGAAGAATTTCGGCACCGGCAGTTCAGCGGCGCGCAGCCGCGCTTCTGCCAGCTTGCGCGTGGAGGAGGTCACAATAGCGTAGCGCTCCGGCGGCAGGCTGGCCAGCAAGCGCCAGGCGCCGGGCAAGGGAACTACGCCTTCGAGGTCGGCAATCTCCCGCCGCTCCACTTCGCGATTCTCCGCCTCATGATCGGCATTGGGCAGCAGATCGCGAATGGTGGCAATGCTGGGGCGCCCGTGAGCCATGTGTACTACTTTCTCCGGATCGAAGCCGCGCTCGCGCGCCCACTGGCTCCAAACCCGCGCCACCGCCGGCGTGGAATCAATCAGCACGCCATCCATGTCGAACAGAATCGCGGCGCAGGCAATCTCCATTTCCTCAGATTAGCAGAGCAGGCAAAAAGGGTGGCGCAGGCCCTTG
>DATEGM010000142.1:0-5131 GCA_035280085.1 Terriglobales bacterium | reverse complement strand
GGTTGATTCTGGAGGTGAACGATCTCGCCAACTATTCGGCATTCCTGCTTCCCAATCCCGACCGGCTGATCATTGACATGCATGGCCGAGAGGCGAGCGCAGCGAATTTGCGGAAGCAATCGTCCAAAATTGCAGATCGAGCCCGACCGTCGGTCCCACCCGCCGAGTCAATTGCGACACCTTCGGTTGCGGGCACAAGGGAAAAGCCGGTCGGACCCAGGATCATCCGCGACGATGACGCTGACAACGCCACGAGCGAACCAGCCAAATCCCGGCGCGCTGATGTATTGCCGCCGTCGGCAACGCGGCCATCACGGGTGGTTATCAGCGAGGACGGAGAAGAAATGCAAGCGCGCGAGGCGCGTCCCACCTCCAGCGGCGACCGATCGCTGATCCGTGCGCTGGGCCTGAAGGTTGGCAAAATCGTCATAGACCCCGGGCACGGAGGACACGATACCGGCACTATCGGTCCTCAGGGACTGGAGGAAAAGGACCTTGTGCTCGACGTCTCTCTACGGCTGGGAAAACTGCTGCAACAACGACTCGGGGCGGACGTGGTGTATACGCGGGATGACGACAGCTTCGTTCCCCTGGAGACGCGCACGGCGATCGCCAACCAGGCAGAGGCCGACTTATTTGTGTCCGTACACGCTAATTCCAGCCAAAATCCGGAATCCCGCGGCGTAGAAACCTACTACTTAAATTTCACCACTTCCAGCGATGCGCTGGAGGTGGCGGCACGGGAAAATGCGGTCTCCGATCAATCCATTCATCAGTTGCAGCAACTGGTGAAGAATATCGCGCTGCAGGAGAAGGTGGAAGAATCGCGAGAATTTGCCGCCGACGTTCAACATGCTTTGTATACGGGATTGGTATTGGCCAGTCCCGCCATTCACAACCGTGGGGTAAAGAAGGCGCCGTTCGTGGTGCTGATCGGCGCCAAAATGCCTTCCATCCTGGCCGAGATCTCCTTTGTCAGCAATCCCCAGGACGAGCGCAAACTGCGCAGCCCCGCCTACCGGCAGCGCATTGCTCTGGCCCTGTATCGCGGTATCGCCCGCTATGCCAGCGGTTTAAGCGGGATCAAGGTGGCCAGCAGCGTGGCTCAGGGCGACGGGCAGTAGGCCGGGAAGTAGAAACTTCCGGCAGCCCGGCGTACTCTAATAAGAAGCAGGGATTCCTCACCCGTCATTGAGCCGCATGAAAAAATTAGCCATTCTCATAGCTTTCTGCTTCGGAAGCCTGAGCGCCGCGTGGGCCGGCCCCGCAGGCAGCAGCGCAATCTTTCTGCCCTCGGAATTTGCCGGCTGGCGCCTTTCCGCCCCCCCGGCAGTCAGCCAGGACACCGCCAACGCTGATGCTGCCTTCGCTCCCTTACTCAAGGAGTATGGCTTCCGCGAGATGGAGCAAGCTACCTATGTGCGGGACGACCGGGTGATGAAGGTGAAAGCCGCGCGCTTTGCCGACGCCAGCGGCGCTTTCGGCGCTTTCAGCTTCTACAAACAGCCGGAGATGGCGACGGAGAATATTGGCGATCAGGCGGCCTCGAACAACGGACGGGTCCTGTTTGTGCGAGGCAACATCGTAGTGGACGCGGTGCTCGACCGCGTGACCGTAATGTCGGCGGCGGAGCTGCGTGATTTGGCCGCCTCGCTGCCGTTGCCCACAGGCAATGCCCGCGACCTGCCTCCAGTGCTGGCCTATCTTCCAAAGCAGGCCCGCCGCGCCAACTCGGTTCGCTACTTCATGGGCGCGGTGGGATTGGGTGACGTTGCAACTCCGATTTCACCGGAAGTGGTGGATTTCGCCAAGGGTGCGGAAGTGGCGATGGCACAATATGCCACTTCCGCAGGCTCCCAGGGTGATGCCACGCTGATGGTGATTTCATATCCGACACCGCAGATTGCTTCCGAACGGGCAAAGGTGATTGATGCCGCGTTGCACACCACCTCGGAGACGGGAAACCCCGCCAGTCGCGTGAAACGCAGCGGGCCCCTGGTGGCCTTGATTTCCGGACAGGTTTCCAACGGCGATGCCAAGTCGCTGCTTGACCAAGTGAACTACGATGCCGACGTCACGTGGAACCAGAATACGTTCTTCAGCAAGCGCGACAACATCGGCAACTTACTGGTGGGTGTAATTCTGCTGGTGGCCATCCTGATGGGGTTCGCGTTGGTGGCAGGGTTGCTGTTTGGCGGATTCCGCCTGCTGATGAAACGTTTGTTCCCCGACCGGCTTTTCGACCGCTCCAAGGATGTGGAAATCATCAGCCTGAAGCTGGGCGACTGGCGCTAATCCAGGTTAAGTTATTGAGAGCCTTGCGGTTAGGAGGTGCTGCCTGAGCCTGCTTGGTCTTTTTTTTCACTTTTATGCTTCTGGTGCGACCAATCACATTATTTGTAAGTAATTGAAAAATAAGGCAGTTATTCTGGAAAAAAATCTTGACACCTCGCTTTGGCGGCTCATAAGATTTCGCCAGAAAGTTTTGACGGTTTTGAACTCCGTTAGAACTATTCTCCCTTGAACAAAAGGCTGCCTGCGCTGCCAGGCGGCCTTTTGGATTTTTGAGCGTTCCGTCTCGATTACGCATTGCACTCGTCAATGCACGCGAGATGCTTCGGGCCTGAAGGCCCTCAGCATGACGCCTCTTCCCGCAAGAATCAGAGAGCTGTTGAAGGGATTATCGGCCGCGGGCGTACCAGACAGAGCCAGGAGTGTTCCAGTTCAGCCCTTCCCCCCAGACAACATGGGTGCGGCCCAGATCGTCAATTGTCATCTGGAAATAATCTCCGAAGGGAAAACTGAAACCTGCGGGAGAGATGTAGCTGTAGCCAGCCACGTAGGAAGAGATCCGCGTTTCCTCGGACCAGGAAGCGCCGCCGTTGGTGGAACTGCGATAGAAGGTGTTCCAGTAAGGAACCGAACGAGTATCCATCCAGGAGATACGCACGTCACCCGCAACGCCAGCCGTAATGGCGGGAAAGGCGTGCTCCACACCCAGGGGCGCTGAAGAAACGTCCTGCCTTGCGCTCCAGGAGGCGCCGCCAGTAGTGGAGGATGCGAAGTAGATGCGCTCGGCAGCGCCCGCCTGGCGCCCGCTATTCCAGAGCGCGTAAAGAGTGCCTGCTGCGTCAGAAGTAAGGGCCATCTGCGCGCCCAGAAAGGCCCAGCCGCATCTGTGATCGGAGCAGCCGGGAGGAGCGGTAGAGGAATCGAGCAAAGTGGTCTGCCAGGAGGCGCCACCATCGCTCGACTTGCTCAAGTAGAGATTCACCGGACCACTGACGCCTTCACGCTGCCGAAATCCCGCCCAGGCAAAATAAACATTTCCAGCCGGATCGATGGCAGCGCCGCCGGCGGTGACCCAGCGCAGCCTGGGATTGCTGTTCAGGCTAACCGCGGCAAAAGTGTGGCCGCCATCGTGCGAGACAGAAACCCAGAGATGCTGTTCCTGGCTATAAGCTACATAGACGTCATTGCCGCGCACGGCCAGGACATCCTTATCCACGCCGTGGGCAATACGATTGGCCACGGTCAGGGACCAGGTTTGGCCAAAATCGGTTGACTTCGCCACTACGGTGCTGCTCTTGGAATTCTGCAGCCAGGAAGCGTAGAGGGTGCGGCGGTCGAGAGGATCAACGGCGAGCTGAGGATCATACTGACCGTCGCCGGCGGGCGCGAGCACTCTCGGCGCTGACCAACTTATGCCCCGATCGCTGCTCACCTGCAGAATCACGCTGGGGCTGGGGCAGGTAGGGCAGCCGGGCACCAGGCCATACTGCGGATAGAGGAGGTAAACGTGGCCGAAGCCATCCGCCGCGGCGGCGGGCTCCCACTGGTCGCCGACGCTATAGCCGAGCCGCTCCTGGGCGGTGAAGTTGGCAGCCGCTTGGACGGCAGTGGCCGCGAACAGCAAGCCTGCCAGAACGACACCAAAATGGAGTCTGGTGTGTGTCCAGAAACGCAAACACATCCTCCCGGGCCGCAGGGGGGAGCAGGAAGAACTACGGGAATGCGGCCGCGGCTTCACTCAAACTATACCAGTGTTGGACGCGCATATACACGGAAAAGCAGCCACTTGTGAGCATTTCGAGGCCAGAGTGGGAAGAAAAGTTGCTCAATGGTACATGGCTGCCGGGCACAGGAGCAGCTTTCAGATCGCCTGTGGCTCACCACTGCCGGGCCACCGCGGCCACGATGCGCGCAAGAGCATCTACATCGCGCGTGTCCACCACCTCGCCGGGAGAATGCGAATAGCGTAACGGCCAGCCGAGGGCGACATCGGTGGACCCGTAACGCAGGAAAGCAGCACCGTCGTTGCCGCCGCCGGTCACTCCGTATTGCGCGGGAATACCCTGGGCACGCGCCAAGGCCACTAGTTTTTCCACCAGCTTGCGCGGAACCACGTTGGAATTGTCCACGGCGCGCACGACGAAGCCCTCACCTACCTTGGCGTCGGCAAAGCGTGTGGACTCAAGCGGCGAATCGGAACTGACGAAGGTGTCCACGGCGAAGACGTAATCGGGAGCGTGCCCTTCCGCAGCCATGCTCTTGGCTACGGCGGCAGCGCCAACCAGGCCCAATTCTTCGCCAGTGGACCAGACAAAGGTGACATCGCGGCCGCCGAGGCGCGGCCCCAGAGCCCACGTGGCGGCTACCAGCGCCGTGCAGCCGAGGCGGTCATCAAAGCTGCGAGCGTTCACGCGCGTGCCCAGCAAGCGGCGATACTTTTTAGGAATAGTGACAAAATCCCCGGTCTTGATGCCCAACTCCGCCGCTTGTTGTGGATTGGCTGCGCCCACATCCATGCGGTAGGTGGCATTGCGCGATTCCGGCGGCCAGTGAAAACCGAGCTGTTCCCAGCCCTGCGGAAGTTCCAGCACGCCGGGACGAATGCCGGCAGCCGTGTGCACAAAGCCAGCGTGGCCGAGGAAAAAAGGCGGCAGACCCCCACCTTTGTCCTCCAGTTCCAGAGCGCCATCGGGCAGGATGGAGCGGACTTCATAGCCGATTTCATCCTGGTGGGCGACAACGACGATCCGCTGTCCTTTGCCGGGCCAATGCAGGAGGAGGTTGCCGCTGCCGTCCGTCTGCGGCCTGGCCCAGGCGGGAAGCAGGCGGGCGACGGCTT
>DATEGM010000141.1:0-5894 GCA_035280085.1 Terriglobales bacterium | reverse complement strand
CATGTGATCGCCAGCACTGATGGTTTATTTAAGTCCAAGGCTTTGGATACGGATCAACAATACTCATTTACCTTCACTAAGGCGGGCACGTATTCCTATTTCTGCGCGATCCACCCGAAGATGGTGGGGAAAATCGTGGTTCACTAATTACCAGGACGAATGCGATAAAACGTTCTGGCGTGTATACGGGGAAGAGCAAGCGCTCCACATCTCAGTGAGCGCCCGGCCAAGGCTGGTGGAAAGTGGTAGCCCCGAGGGACTGGGGAGAACCAATGCTGTAATGAGCTTCCAGGCGGCTCTTGTCTTTCGGCGAGTTGGCGTCGGAAACAATGACGAGAGATTCTGCAATGCGCAAATGTACTTGCAGCCCGGGTCGGTCGGCTGCAATGAGCGATAAACCTCGCGAGCGTCGAAGGCGTTTTTGTAGAACTCAGCCGCGCCCTAGGCATGGTCGCCTGCCATGCTGGAGGACGACTTAGTTGGAGCGGAGAAGATTGGTCGGGGAGAGAGGATTTGAACCTCCGACCCCCTGGTCCCGAACCAGGTGCTCTACCAGGCTGAGCCACTCCCCGACGTGTTGGAACGATGCGAACAGCGGGAACCTGGCGAACGGCAGAATGCACGCCCCGAGCAGTGGCCTGCAATACCGCCCAACTAATTTGCTGACTATTCCCGCTTGCAAAAATTATAGCATTCGCCCCTCGGAATGCGGGCTTGGCCGATTCGCAAACCCGCAACCAGTCGACCCAACCTATGGCGACGAACACGGGCTTCCGCGAGGTGCCATTTGACCTCCTGCCCGCCCCACTATGGGCACCTGACCACAACTGCATACATCTGTGCGACTTCTCCCGGCATCTCCACATCCAACTAGGTTGCTTGTTGGCCGTCTCCGCGCATGCTGCCATCGCGCGGTAGCGCTGATTGCCTGAACTGTTGGAGCCGAAACCGCGAGCTTGCGTGTCCGCGCATCCGCCTGCCGGTAAGTATTCCAGAAATCAAGGCATAAGGCCTACACTGTTGCGGACGAGGCATGACCATAGTGAACGTTGATCGGAATGGTAGTGCGGTGCTTGCGCCCGGGTGCGCTTTCAACCGGACCAGCCAGCGAACACCAGCGGCTCCGGCAGCCGTGCTCGCCTGGTGCGTACTACTGATATTTTCGTCCTCGATATGGGGCCAAACCACCAACATGGAGAACAATGACGCCCCGTCCACGTTGTCCCTGCCGGCCGTGGGCACCACCCCGCTTCCTCCCTCGATCACCGGCAGCAGCGCGCAGAATCCATTCCTAGGCAGCACACCGCAGAAATCCGTGCCCGGCGTATTGAATCTTTCTCTGCAGGACGCGCTGCAGCGCGGCTTGCGTTACAACCTGGGACTTCTGCTCTCCAATCAAGGCCAGCGGCAGGCGGAAGGCGTCCGACTTGCGGCGCGCAGCCGCCTGCTGCCCGATATCACCACCCGGACCAGCTATACGGCGCAGCAGGTTGACCTGGCCACTTTCGGCATCCCACCCATCCCCGGGGTTCCTCCCATCGTGGGGCCATTTGAGGTTTTCGATGCCCGCGGCTTCGTTACCCAGCGTATTCTGGATTTCAACTCCCTGAACAGCCTGCGCGCCCAGTCGGATGCGGCCAGGGCGGCGGGTTACAGCTATCAGGATGCGCGCAACACGGTAGTGCTTGTCGTGGGCGGCTCCTACATGCAGGCGGTTGCCAGCGCCGCCCGCATCAACACAGTGCGTGCACAGTTGCAGACAGCTACCGCCCTATACCAACAATCCCTGGACATGAAAAACGCGGGCTTGGCCGCGGCCATTGACGTTCTGCGCAGCCAGGTGGAAATGCAGGCGCAGCAGCAACGGCTGCTGGCGGTGCAAAATGATTTTGAGAAACAGAAGCTTGCCCTGGCGCGCACCATCGGCCTGCCCACTGACCAGGCGTTCAACCTGACTGACACGATGCCCTTCACGCCCGCGCCACCCCTTACCTTGCAACAGGCGATAGATGAGGCCTTCCGCTCCCGCGCCGATTATCGCAGCGCGGAAACCCTGGCGCATGCGGCCGGAATGGCCAAAAGGGCGGCTAATGACGAGCGCCTGCCTACGCTTAGCTTTAACGGCGATTATGGCGACATTGGCAATCGGCCTACCACTTCGCATGGCACCTTTACTGCCGCCGCGGCGCTCAAAATTCCTATTTTTCAGGGCGGCAAAGTGCATGCCGACCAGTTACAAGCGGACGCGCAACTGCAGCTGCGGCGGTCCCAACTGGAAGACATGCGCGGCCGGATTGAGTACGAGGTACGCGCCGCCTTTTTGGATTTGAAAACCGCTGCCGACCAGGTGAACGTGGCCAAAAGCTCGGTGGAGCTTGCCACTCAGCAAGTCGGGCAGGCGCGCGACCGCTTCGCCGCCGGAGTTACCGATACCATTGAGGTGGTGCAGGCGCAGGAGGCTCTGGCGGCGGCCAACGACAACTACATTTCCGCCCTGTTCGCGCACAATCTGGCCAAGCTCTCTCTGGCCCGCGCCTTGGGAGTTGCGGAACAGGCATCGCAGAAATTCCTGGGAGGAAAGTAAGTGGCGGATCAGCAAACGACAACCAAGCCGCCGGCGGAAGTGGAGCCGGCCCCCCGCGAACCCTGGCCTGAGGAAACTGGGCCTCCCCCTCGCGGAGGACGTGCCCAGGGCTATTTTCGCGCCCATCCGCGAGCCAAGTGGGTGCTGCTTGCCCTCCTCATCATCATCATTATTGCCGCCTACGCGGTCTGGAGCTATTACGCCGCGCGGGAATCCACGGACGACGCTCAAATTGACGCCCACATAGTTCCTATCAGCGCTCGCGTCAGCGGAACCGTGGAAAAGGTAAATGTGGACGATAACCAGTACGTAGAAGCGGGCACTGTGCTGGTCCAACTCGACCCCACCGATTACCAGGTGGCGCTGGAGCGCGCCCGGGCAGAACTCCAGGACGCCATGGCCACGTTGCAGGCGGCGCAAACCGGCGTTCCGCTTACCCACACCACCACCTCCAGCACGCTGAGCAATGCCCAGGCCAGCCTGCGGGCGGCGCAGGAGGAAGTCAGCGCCAGCCAGGCTCGCCTGCGGGAGTCGCAAGCGGAATACAAGCTGGCGGCGGACGACGTGCGGCGCTTTGCCCAGCTGATCAAGAAAGAGGAAATTCCGCAGCAGCGTTATGACGCCGCGGTCACGGCGGAACAGCAGGCGGCCGCTTCCGTAGATGCCGCGCGCGCCGCCGTCGCCAACGCTGAGAGTCACGTGGCTCAGGCCCAGGCCATGGTTCAGGGCGCTGAAACTGCTCCGCAGCAGATTGCCATTACCCGCGCTAAGGCTGGTTCGGCGGAAGCCAATGTGGCCCGGCTGAAGGCGGCGCTGCAACAGGCTGAGCTCAACCTGCAGTACACGGTCATTCGCGCTCCCGTCACCGGCATCGTCAGCAAGAAAACGGTGGAACCTGGCGAGGTCATTCAGGCGGGCCAGCCGGTTCTAGCGCTGGTGAACCTGGAAGACGTGTGGGTAACCGCCAACTTCAAAGAAACCCAGCTGAAGAACATGCGTCCCGGACAGCCGGCTAAAATTGCGGTAGACGCTTACGGCCGCACCTACAACGGTCATGTGGACAGCATTGGCGGCGCGACCGGCGCGCGCTTCAGCCTGCTGCCGCCGGAAAATGCCACCGGCAATTACGTCAAAGTGGTGCAGCGCGTGCCGCTGAAGATCGTATTTGAGAAGGGACAAGACCCGCACCACCTGCTGCGGCCGGGAATGTCCGTGGTTCCCACCGTGCTCACCAAGTAGCGCATGGCCACCAACGGCACCGAATCACGCGGTCAGCCTTACGTCAATCCCTGGCTGATTTCTGTCGCCGTCATGCTGGGCACCTTCATGGAGGTGCTGGACACGACCGTAGTCAACGTGTCCCTGCCCCACATTGCCGGCAACTTGTCCGCCACGGTGGACGAAGCTACCTGGGTTCTGACCTCCTATCTGGTGGCAAATGCCATCGTTTTACCGCTCACCGGCTGGCTCTCCAATCACTTCGGCCGCAAGCGCGTGCTCATGACCTCCATTACCGGGTTCACCATCGCCTCGGTTTTGTGCGGCATGGCGCCCAACCTGCCTTTCCTCATTATTTTTCGGGTTCTGCAGGGCGCGTGCGGCGGCGGCCTGCAACCGCTCTCCCAGGCCATCATGCTGGAGGCGTTTCCTCCCGAGGAGCGCGGCAAAGCGATGGCATTCTGGGGGCTGGGCATTGTAGTAGCGCCCATGCTCGGTCCGGTGATGGGCGGCTGGATTACTGACAGCTACAGCTGGCGCTGGATTTTCTATATCAACTTGCCGGTCGGTGCTGCCGGGCTCATCATGTCCAAGCTTTTCATCTTCGACCCGCCTTACATCAAGCGCCAGGCCGGCGGCGTGGACTACTGGGGCATCGGCTTCCTGGCGGTGGGGATCGGCGCGCTGCAGGTAATGCTCGACAAAGGCCAGGAAGAGGACTGGTTCGGCTCCCACTTCATCCTGATTCTGGCCATCCTCGCCGTGGCTGGGTTATCTCTGTTCATAATTCACGAACTGCTGGACTGGCACCCAGTGGTGGACCTGCGAGTGTTCAAAAGGCGCACCTACGCCACAGGTGTCTTCCTTATGACCACTCTGGGCTTCGGCCTTTACGGCAGCATGGTCCTGATTCCCATCCTGCTGCAGACTCTGCTTGGCTATCCCGCCATGAACGCCGGCTTGGCCATGCTGCCCCGCGGCTTGGGTTCGTTCATTGCCATGCCCATTGTGGGCGCGATGCTCTCGAAATTCGAAGCGCGGAAGCTTTTGACGGGCGGCCTGCTGGGCGCGGCCTTCAGCATGTATGCCCTCTCTCACCTCAATCTGAATGCCGGTTATTGGGACATTGCCTGGCCACAATTCATCCAGGGCTTCGCACTGGGCTTCATCTTTGTGCCCCTCACCACCGCCACGCACGACCCGATTCCCAAGGAGCAGATGGGCAACGCCACCAGCATCTTTAATGTAATGCGCAACCTCGGCGGCAGCATGGGGATTGCCGGCGCGACCACGCTTGTGGCCCGGAGCACGCAGACTCATATCAACGATCTCGTCACGCACGTAACCGGCTATGACATGGCCACGCGGCAGATGCTCAACGCTGCCCGCGCCGGGTTCATGAGCAAGGGCATGGACTTCGCTACCGCGACCCACCAGGCTTATGCCGCGGTCTTCGGCATGATTGCTCGCGAGTCATCCATGATCTCCTTCAATGGCGCCTTTTTCCTGCTGGGAGTTCTGTTCCTGGTGGTTACACCGCTCATCCTGCTGATGCGCAAGCCCAAGCACAAAGGCGCGGCCGTGGCAGCGCACTGAAACCCAAGAGTCGGTAGTCAGGAGTCAGGAGTCAGAAACTATCTAGCTATCTCATAAATCCGTTTTGAATAAGTCCGTTTTGAGAGGGCGTGTTCAGTGAAGATCGACGGGTTCAGGGCCCGGGTGCCGGGTGCCCCACTCAAGCCTGCTTTTGGCTTGAGTGGGAAATTCGCCGCTTCCATCGAGAGTGGAAGCCCCGGACTTCAGTCCGGGGATCGAGATGCTCCGGTTGCGGGCTTCACCCCCACGTTTACTGCGCCCTCCCAAGAAAACGACTCTCCGCAACTTCTCGCAATGTATTTCCAGAGTGCCTCAGCCACTAAACCTTCATTTCCTACACGTGTAAATGCAGGACCAAGGGCCTGCGCCACCCTTTTTGCCTGCTCTGCTAATCTGAGGAAATGGAGATTGCCTGCGCCGCGATTCTGTTCGACATGGATGGCGTGCTGATTGATTCCACGCCGGCGGTGGCGCGGGTTTGGAGCCAGTGGGCGCG
>DATEGM010000140.1:0-2814 GCA_035280085.1 Terriglobales bacterium | reverse complement strand
GCCGTGTCGTGGGGCAGGAAGGTACCGGAGTCGTGCATCAGCCGCATGCGGGTAGGCACGTGGCCAATGGTGGCGCCGTAGTTAATGAGCGCCTTGCCCTGGCGCTCGCTGTACCATTGGTCAATATCCGCCACGCCGATTTCCAGCTCCAAAGCGGTGGTTACGCCGTCCATCGCCTTGTAGCGGTAGTTTTCCGCATCCTGCCCGTGAGAGTGCAGGTCAATGAAGCCGGGAGCCAACACCAGGCCGCGGGCCTCTATGGTTTTTTTGCCGCGAATGTCATCTTCGGTGATGGCGGCAATGCGGTTGCCAGTGATGCCGACATTGCGTACCGCATCCAGGCCGGACTCGGGATCCATCACCCGGCCGTGAACAATGACGCGATCGAAACTCTGGCCGGCGGCTTGCGATTGGCTGAACGCTGAAATTGCAGATACAAAAATGAGGGCGAGCGGGAGGATGCGTTTCATCAGAGTCGGTTGTGGACAGGCATTGTGCGCCATGGACGGCGGGAAGACAAGACCTGATCGGCGTCATCCGGACGCATCGGCGGCTAAAGAAGTTGGTTGTAGCTGCGACACCGGCCACAGCGGCCCGTTATTTTCCGGGATGGGTCAGGCCATAGATGCGGCGGACACGATAGCTGGTGATGCATATCACACATGCGCGTGATGTCGTGCGCGCAGCCCTCCCGGTTGGCCTGACAAGTGTGACGCATGACCGTGACGGAGATCGCAAAACGCGGTAGCTTCAGAACGGGAGCGTGAGGCATGTGCCTGGCTATTCCGGGCCGAATCCTGGAAATCAGCACGGCCGAGGGCGTGCGGGTGGGCCGCGTCGAGTTCGGCGGCATTGTGAGACAAGCCTGCCTGAACTTCGTGCCCGAAGCCGGCGTGGGCGATTACGTGATGGTGCATGTAGGTTTTGCCATCAGCCGCGTGGACCGGCAGGAAGCCGAACGCACCTACGAGACGCTGAAGAGCGCAGGCATGCTGGAGCAGGAGCTTCCTGCAGAAGGAAGTTGAGGAGCGCTGCCCGAGCCAGCCCTGAGGCCGCAATTTCAGGTATTTCGACGGACATCACCAGTCCTTGTGACCCAAATCACCGCCAGTTGTGTCCATACGAAACTAGAGTGAAGGCAGGAGGCGGACCGCGCCAAGGTGGCGGCAGCTCCTTTCCTCCGCTCCGCGGCCGGTTCCCCAAGCCATGAAATACGTGGACGAATACCGCGACCAGCGTATCGCTCTTGCCCTGGCCGGCGAGGTTGCGCGCCATGCTACGCGCGACTGGGTGCTCATGGAGATTTGCGGCGGCCAGACGCACACCATCATGCGCTATGGTTTGGACGAGTTGCTGCCGCCATGCATTCACCTGGTGCATGGGCCCGGCTGTCCCGTTTGCGTGACGCCTCTGGAGACAATTGACAAAGCCATTCACCTGGCTTCCCAGCCCGAAGTCACGCTGGTTTCCTACGGCGACATGCTGCGGGTTCCAGGGTCACGCTCCGACCTGTTCCACGTAAAAGCAGCGGGCGGCGATATTCGGGTTGTGTATTCGCCCATGGACGCGGTGAAAATCGCTGCCGCCGAACCGCGGCGCAGAGTTGTGTTCTTTGCGGTGGGGTTCGAAACTACCGCTCCGGCCAATGCCATGGCAGTGTGGCAGGCGCGGCGGCTGGGTCTGGAAAACTTTTTCTTACTGGTTTCGCACGTGCTGGTTCCTCCCGCCATCCGCCTGCTGCTGCGTTCGCCGGAGAACCGGGTACAGGGATTCATCGCCCCCGGACACGTCTGCGCCGTCATGGGTTACCAGCAATACGATCAGCTGGCACGGGAATTCCATGTGCCCATCGTAGTGGGCGGCTTCGAGCCCCTGGACCTGCTGGAAGCCGTTTCCATGCTGGTGACCCAACTCGAGGCCGGGCGGGCGGTGGCTGAAAACCAGTACGCGCGCTCGGTGCGTTATCGCGGCAATTTGGCCGCACAGCAGATTATGGAGCTGGTGTTCGAAGTATGCGACCGCAAGTGGCGCGGCATCGGAGCCATTCCCCAGAGCGGGCTCCGATTGCGGCCGGTGTTCGCGGCACACAACGCGGAAAAAGTGTTCGGGCTGGAGGACATCGCCGCACCCGAACCGCTGGAGTGCATTAGCGCGCAGGTTCTGCAAGGGCGGAAGCGGCCTACGCAGTGTCCGGCGTTCGCCGGCCGCTGCACGCCGCAGAATCCGCTGGGCGCGCCTATGGTTTCGGCGGAGGGGGCCTGCGCGGCTTATTACCATTACCGGCGGCACGTCGCGCCAGTTGGGAGGCCCGGAAATGGCTGAGCAATCCAAAAACGTCGCCACCCTCGTCTGCCCTACATCGCTGCCCGCCGGTGAAACTGTCCTTCTGGGTCACGGGAGCGGGGGCCGTCTCACGTCGGAGCTGATTCGCGACCTGTTCCTGCCCGCCTTTAACGGCGCCGCCCTGGCCAGGCTCGACGACCAGGCGGTGGTCAGTGTGAACGGCTGCCGGCTGGCGTTTACCACCGACTCATTCGTGGTCAAGCCGCTGTTCTTTCCCGGCGGCGACATCGGTTCTCTGGCGGTGCACGGCACCGTCAACGACCTGGCCATGGGCGGGGCCACGCCGCTGTTCCTCAGCGCCGCATTCATCATCGAAGAGGGCTTCTCCAGGGAGGAACTGCGGCGCGTAGTCGCCTCATTCGGCGATGCGGCGCGCACAGCCAGCATAGAAGTGGTGACCGGCGATACCAAGGTGGTGGAGCGGGGAAGCGGCGATGGTTTGTTCATCAACACTTCCGGAATCGGGCTGGT
>DATEGM010000139.1:0-2508 GCA_035280085.1 Terriglobales bacterium | reverse complement strand
GCGCGCTGTGGTCGCCGCCGGAAAGCGCGGAGCGCAGCAGCACCAGGGCGTCGGTGCGAGCTGCCGTATAGGCTTCAATGTCGAAGTTGCGGGCGCGCCCCACAGCACCCTCCGCCAGGCGCGCCACTAGCGCCCGCTGTTTGGGCGACCACTGCGGGCGTTGCGCGGCCAGATCGCGCTCAATCTCCTCGGCCGGCAAGGCCGAAAGACTCAGCGTGATGCAGCGCGAGCGGATGGTGGGCAGCAGTTGTCCCGGATTCTCCGCCAGCAGGAAAAGCGTGGCGAAGTCGGGCGGCTCCTCCAGCACTTTGAGCAGGGAATTGGCCGCCTCCTTCATGAAGGCTGACTGGGTGAAGATGTACACCCGATGGTGGCCTTCGCCCGGCCGGTAGTAGATGGTCTCAATCACCCGCCGCACCTGGTCAACCTTGATCAGCATTTGCGGCGGGTCGGGCGGGATGACCAGCACGTCGGGGTGGGTCTGCACGAAAATGCGGGTTTCTTTTTTATCGGTTTCACGCAGGCCTTCGCGGGCCTCGACCGCCTCCGCGCAGCGCGCTTCCAGGTCATCGGCTTCGGCGATGCGCACGCAGTTAGCGCAGCGGCCGCAGAAGTCGGGCAGACCCTCGGCATCGCGCGGCTTCTCCAGGCAATTCATCGCCTTGGCCACCATCTGCGCCAGGGTATATTTGCCCGCGCCCCGCGGGCCGGCGAAGATCAGCGCGTGGGGAAAGCGGTCGCGCGCCAGCATCTCGCGCAGGCGGCGGACGGTTTCGGCGTTGCTGTGAAAATCAGAAAAGCCCATGGTCACCACAGAGACATAGAGGCACAGAGAAGCTCAATTCATTGTAATTGGGTCTGGAGCGATGATTGTGGAATGAAGAATGAAAAGTGAAGAACGAAGAAATGAAAACCAGCCCCCACTAAGGCACGGCCATCCTTCATTCATGATTCTTCATTCATCATTCCTCTGTGTCTCTGTGCCTCTGTGGTGAATGAATTTGCGGAATTGCCGGCGTGGGCTTGGGCTGCGGCGCCGCGAAGTGCCGGTCGTACCAGGCAAACGCCCGCTCCATGCTGTCCACCTGGTGTTTGGGCTCGCGCAGGCCGTGTCCTTCCCGGGGATAACGCACAAACACCGTCTCCACGCCCACGTCCTTCAGCGCAATGTACATCTGCTCCGCCTCGGCGATGGGCACGTCGGGATCATTTTCGCCGTGCATGAACATCGTGGGCGTGCTGACATTGGCCACATGCTTGAGCGCCGAGCGTTCCCAAAGCACATCCATAAGATTTCCCTGGTGCGGGTAGGCGCCCCACTCCATGGCCTCGTACTGGTTGTAGTAGGTCATGTAGTTGTAGGAGATGAAGTTGCTGATGCCGGCAATGGGTATGGCAGCCTTGAAGATGTTGCTTTGCGTAATCAACCAGTCGGTAAGCTGCCCGCCATAACTCACGCCCTCAATACCCAGGCGCTCGCGGTCAATCCAGGGATAGCGGCGCAGAGCCGCATTCACCGCGTAGAGCACGTCCATGGCTTCGTGGCCGTCCTGGTCGGCGAAGACCGCGTCGGCAAATTTCTGCCCGTAGCCGGTGGAGCCGCGGTAGTTCACGTTCAGAACCGCGTAGCCGTGCGCAGCGTAAACCTGATTGCGGAAACTCAACTCCGGGCCTTGTTGTCCGTGCGGCCCGCCGTGGATGTTCAGGATGAGCGGGTATTTGTGCTCGGGCGTGAAACCGATGGGCTTGGTGAGAAACGCCTCGACATTCCACGTGAAGTCATTGCTGAGGAACGTGAACGACTCCACCGCCGCGATTTGTTTGCCGGCCAGCACTTGGCGGTTCAGGTCGGTGAGCCTGCGGGCAGCGCCGCCCGGGGCAGGGCGCAAAAACAATTCGGAGAAATCCGATTGGCTGGCGAAGCTGTAGGCAATAGCGCCATCCTTGCCGACTGAAAAGCTGCCCACCGCGCCGGCTCCGCCCACCACTACCTGGGGCGCGCCGCCATTTATCGGCAAACGATATAGGCGATTATTGCCGCGCTCCTGCACCGTGAAGTAAAGCGCCGAGCCGTCGGCAGCCCACTCCGGCGCGCCCTGGCGGTTGTCAATCGCCGCGCCGATTTCGCGGCGGCTGCTGCCGTCCGCGTTCATTACCCAGACATGCGTGTCCTCCATGTTGGTTTCGCGGTCGGTCAGCCCGCGCTTGGTCGCGGCGAAGGCGATCATGCGACCGTCAGGCGACCAGCGTGGGTAGTACTCCACTCCCTCGGTCGCAGTCAGTTGGCGTATGGCGCCATTAGTCGGTGACACCGTGAACAGGTCGTAATTGAAGAAACGGTCGGCGTCGGGGCCATGCTCGGCGGCGTAGAGAATCTCCTTGCCGTCCGGCGACCAGTCAATTGAGTGCTCGTAACCCGCCCCCTGGGTCAGTTGCCGCACTTTCCCGGACGCTAGTTCCACCACAAATATGTGCAGCCGCCGGTTGTCGTTGAAGTGGCTGTTTCCT
>DATEGM010000138.1:0-2825 GCA_035280085.1 Terriglobales bacterium | reverse complement strand
GCCTCCTCCCGCAAATGCACCAAAGCGCGGGTCTGGGCGGCCTGCTGAGCCGTGCCTTCGCTCTCCAGCCGCAGGCGGCCGGGCGCGGCCCCCGCTTCGTAGCCATGATGCGTCTGGGGATAGAGCTCGTGCGCCGCTTCGTCCAGCAGAAACACGGCGCAACGGCTGGCGCCGAAATACGTGCGTACCACCAGCAGGGCCTGGTGCAGCACGGTTTCCAGGTCGGTGCTGGCGAGGATGAGCTGCGTGGCCTGCTGCAGGACAGCCACATCGCGGACGCTGGCATAACCCGAGCTCACAGATGGTACCCTTGCCGATGGTTTGCCGTGATTATACGGGCGGCGGGAATGGCGGCTGGAGAAAGATGCACTCTGTTCGCCCGGGCGAACCATATCGTTGACCTCGCCCGGCGTCCGTCATACCATGTGGCTGCTTGCCAAGGCGGGGCGGAGACCCTCCCCGATGATCGGCGAAGTCCTTGCCCATTACCGCATTGTCCGTAAGCTCGGCGGCGGCGGTATGGGTGTTGTTTACGAAGCCGAAGACCTCAAACTGGGCCGCCGTGTAGCCGTCAAGTTCATCCCTGACAATCTGGCCCACGAACCCAAGACACTGCAGCGTTTTCTGCGGGAGGCGCGCGCGGCTTCCGCCCTGAACCATCCCAACATCTGCACTATTTACGAAGTAGAAGAGCACGACAGCCGGCCTTTTATCGTCATGGAAATGCTGGAAGGCGAAAGCCTGAAGCAGCGCCTGCATGGCCAGCCCCTGCCGCTGGAGGAAGTGCTCGAGGTGGGCATCCAGGTGGCCGACGGGCTGGGTGCGGCGCACGACAAAGGCATAGTGCATCGCGACATCAAGCCGGCCAACATTTATGTCTCGCCGCGCGGGCAGGCCAAAATCCTCGATTTCGGCCTCGCCAAGCTGAGCCCGACCCAGCAGGCATTCGCCCCTGACGGCAGCTCCAGTTCGTCCGTTGAGGACAGCCTGACCGCGGAAGGCGTAGTACCCGGCACCGCGGTCTACATGTCGCCGGAGCAGGTGCGCAGCGAAGACGTGGACGCGCGCTCTGATCTCTTTTCCTTCGGCGTAGTGCTTTATGAGCTAGCCACCGGCCGCAAACCCTTCGCCGGCAAAAACGTGGTTCTGACTCTGGAGGCCATCCTGCACCAGAAGCCGGCCTCCCCTCTGGCTTTCAACGCCGAGCTGCCGCCTGAATTCGAGCGCATTGTAGGCAAGACGTTGGAGAAGAAGCGGGAAGACCGGTACGGCAGCGCCAAGCAGTTGCGCACTGACCTGCAGCTGCTGAAAAGGGAGACTGAATCTGGCCTGATGCCGTCGGCGCTGCGCAAGTCGGGGTTAGTCCCCCGCATGCCCAGCAAAACCTTTCAGGGGCCGAGCTGGTATCACCGTTACTTGCTTCTGGGCATGGCCGGATTGCTGGTGGCAGTGCTCACCGCTGTGGGAGCGTGGTGGTTCAAGCATGCGCGCAACGGTTCCGGCGCGCCCAATACCATCGCGGTGGTCCCCTTCCGCAACATGACCGGCGACAAAAGCATGGACTTCCTCAGCTTCGCGCTGGCGGATGAGATTGCCACGCAGCTTACGTATGTTCCAACTCTGGAAGTGCGTCCGCTGGAGGAGTCCCGCAAGCTTGCAGAAATGGACCCGCAGCAGGCCGGCCGAAACCTGCGCGTGTCCGTGGTTCTGACCGGCCATTACTTAAAGCAGGGCGCGGCTTTGCGGGTTACTCTGGAGGCGGTTGAGGTCAGGACGAACCGCGTGTTCTGGCAGGGAACGGCGACCACCAGCGCCAGTGACCTGACCGCTATGCAGGAGAACATTGCCAACCAGGTGCGGCAGGAGTTCATTCCCCGACTGGGGCTGGTGAGCGCTCCACTGCGGGCGGGCCCGCGCCCGAAAAATGCGCAAGCGTACGATCTCTACCTGCGCAGTTCGGCTGTAGCGCGCGACCCGGCGCCGAACAAGCAAGCTATCGCGCTGCTGGAGAAAGCGGTGAAGCTCGACCCCAATTACGCGCCCGCGTGGCAGGCGCTGGGCCGCCGTTATTATCTGGACGCCACTTATTCCGACGGCGGAGACGCGGCCTTTGACCGCTCCACCGCTGACCTGGAGCGTGCTTTGGCGCTGGATCCCAACCTGATTTCGGCCGCCTCGGACTTAACCCTTAACCGTATCGAGTGGGGCGAACTGGACAAGGCCGGGGAGGCCGAGACGCTGGTAAAGCGCCGTCCCGACAACGCCGATGCGCATTTTACAGTGGCCTATGTGTATCGCTGGGCGGGTCTGCTGGAGGCGGCCTCACAGGAATGCGACGCCGCACTCACAATTGACCCGGGCAACTACAACCTGCGCTCCTGCGCGTTCGCCGACCTGGAATTGGGCCGCGCCCCAAAAGCCATGCAATATGTGCGCCTGGACGCGCATTCGGAGTTCGCCCGCAATATGACCCCGGCCATCCTGCTGCGCGCCGGCCAAACCGCGGAAGCCCGGCTGGCGGCGCAACGCATGACGAACGATGCGCCCTGGTATGGAAACCTGCTGCAAACCTGCCTGCAGCGGCCGGCGGAGATGCCGCAGGCCACGCGCGCCGCCCTGCCGGGGCTGATGTTGCTGCGCGATCCGGAAATGAAATACTTTCATGCTTCGCTGTTGGGCTATTGCGGACAGGCGCAGGCGGCGTTCGATCTGTTGCGCAGCGCGATTGAGCAGAACTACTGCTCCTCCTCGGCGCTGCAGGTGGACCCGCTGTGGGCCAGCCTGCGCGAGAAACCCGAGTTTTCTGAATTGCAGTCCTTGGCCAA
>DATEGM010000137.1:0-5158 GCA_035280085.1 Terriglobales bacterium | reverse complement strand
AGCGCATCACTTGCCCCGTAGTGCCGATTCCGCCCTGGTGAACAATGGCGGCGGCCCTGGGACAAAGCTGGGAGAAGGGCGCATAGTCGAACGCCACAATGTCTGACGAGAATAATTCTGCCGGCGGACGCGGCATATCCTTGCCCACCAGCAGTACGGCGCGTCGCCGCAGCAACCGGGCCGCCTTCGCGCTTTCCACGAAAAAATTTCCTGCCGCCTGCACCGCGGCGGAGCCCAGGGTAAACACCACCGGCGGCGGGCCGGCAGCTAGAAAGTTCTCCAACTCAGGCGCCGGCGGATGCTCAATTTCGTCGCGGTCAAAAAACACAAAGCCGGTAGCCCGCGCCTGTGGCGGCCAGTCCGATTGGGGCGCTGCCAGCAGCGGCGAAAACAATCCCAGCACTAGCTGCGGCGAGTGCTGTCCGGCAAATATCGGATTGGCGCTCGCCGGCAATCCCAACTCCGCCTCCAATGCGCGGTAAGGGCCAAGCCAGGGTTGCGTGATACGGTCAATCAGGGCGAAAGAGGCGCGATGAAATCCACGACCCAGTTTTCTCACCTGCTCAGGAAATGGAAATCCGCCGAATGCCGGCGGATCGTACACAGACATAAAGCTGGCGGGCGCCAGAACCGTCGAAATCCAGGGAATATGCCGCAGGCGTGCCAGCAGCGGTCCCGCGAAGGCGACGGGGTGAGTAATGATCACATCCGGGTGGCCGGCCACAGCTGCCAGGTCCTGGTAGCTGTCGCGCAGGTTAGGCATCAGGATGTGGCGGAAGATGAATTCCGTTCCCTTCCGCCGGTCAAACACCTGGCGCATCAGTTCGCGATCCATGCGCGGCAGTTCGGGCCGGATGGCGAGGTAAGCAATTCCCTCAGCCTCGATCTTTTGCCGGTAGAGGGCGCTGGTGGCAATTAGCGGTTGATGGCCGCGGCGCTGCAACTCCAACGCAATGCCCATGTAGGGGTGGATATCGCCGTAAGAGCCGAAGGCGTGAATGAGGATGCGAGCCATGCGCCGCTATTCATCATAAACGGCGCCTGTGCGGCTTCGGATTGCGCGTTGTCTAGCAGCTATAGAACTTCCCGGTTGAGCACCGGTACTTCCCGCTTACGGGTCTGGCCGGTTGCTGCCACCGCGGCAGCAGCAGCTTTGGGCTTGCGTTCCTGAAAAAGCAGACGCCGAAGAGTGCGCAGATCATTCAGGATGCGGCTGCCCGCCTTGAGGTGCTGCGTGAGCTTCTCCAGGTTGTAGAACACCAGGCGCAGCGCCTCCAGCTGTTTGGGATCGGCGCCGCCATTCAGGTCCGCGTGCACCGCCTGTTTGGCCTCAAGCACCGTCTGATTCAACAGCTTCAGATATTCCTGCGCGCCTTCGATGCTGTCGAAGGGAGTCTCTGATTCGTAACTCAAAACGGGACCTCCCGCCTATCTTAGCGCCTTTGGGTCCAAACTGGGAAAAAAGTGAGTTGCCGGCACATAGTTCATTACGGCAGAAGCAATTTGCTTCCCCACAGGAATTCAGAGCGAGACTCGCACAGAGGCGCCGCGATGGATCTAAATCGGAATTCCTGGTTTCGTGACTAACTGCAGGTCTGCAACTTCTCTGGAAAGAACCCCGAGGAATTTGGCGAACTGCCGGCATCTCTCCTCGGCTGCTATAGTGTTGAAGGTGCAGCCCGGTTCGCAACTGCATCGAAGGACTGTAGAATGACCAGCTTAGATGTAGTGTTCCGTTACGGCGCTCCGCCCACGGAAGGCGCGATGCGCGCGGTTGACAGCGTGCGCGAGGTTTACGGCATTCGCCGCATTCAATTCAACGGCAAAGAACACACTTTGCGTGTGGAATTCGATGCTTCCCGGCTCAACGACAACACCGTAGCCGCCCTGCTGCGCCGCGCCGGAATTGATGTGCGCGACAAACTCGCCCTGGCGTGATTCGACCACGGACTATCTATCGCTCTGATTGTGAGGGAAAGTTGTCAGGGAGGAATTTGTCGGCTGTAGAACTGCTTTAGCCGTCCAAGTGCTTCAGGTAAAAAGCAAAAGGGACGCTCAAGAAAACCTCTGGCCGAAGTTTATTCTCAAGAGCGTCCCTGTTGCGCGCCACTTCGTCTGGCCTTCTCAATAGCATCCCCGTTGCCATACCCAGCATATTGAAAATGAACAACTTAGCCCAAAGCGACCGGGGATGCGAGGGTAGGTTTTACCAGTGCCGGGCAAGAATTACTGTGCGCCGCAAAGATTTGCAACTGCCGTTCCAGTTGAGGAGGATTAAGAGCTTTTTTGCACAAACTACGTGTACGAAACGAGTTTGGCCAAATGCCGCCGCCGGCAAAGTCCGGCGAGTTTGCCCATTGGACCTCTCGTTGTGTGCCGCCGTGACAGCTGCAGTGGTGGCGAACGCGGGTGTAAGGTAAATCCCGATTACGCGGGTTAGTATCCTCGTATCACGACCTTTCATTACAATCTTCCCGGCTTCTCAATTAAAAGCAGCTGTTCACCACTCTTGGACCTGAAAGAAAATCTGCAGTCGCAGGAGCGCCACAGCGCAGCGGTCGAGCATCCCGCTCACCGCCGCCATGCCAGGCATCATCTCGCCCTGCCTCTGAATTTATGGCGGCAGGTTGGAATGGGCACCATGATCCCGGGCATTGCTTTGGAAATCAGCCAGTCAGGAATTTCGGTGATCCTGCCCGAACAGTTGAGTATCGGCGAGAATGTGGAGTTCAGCGTTCAGCTTGCTGGCGGTGAACTGAGAGCCGCCGCGGTGGTGCGCAACACGGCCATGTTCCGCCATGGATTTGAATTTGCCTTTCTCACCTCGGCTCAGCAGCAGCTCATTAAGAATACGTGCGCTGCCCTTCCCCTCTACACCGGTCCAGAGCACTGACCGTTTATAGCGTCAGGCTGTCCGGCGCAGCTTGCGCGATTCGTACTCGCGGCGCATTGCAGGCGTCGCTTTGTCCGGGTGTTCTTCCACCACGTGGTCGTCCATATCGCTGCCCCGGCCGCTGCGCATTCTTTGCCCGCACCAGGCGCAGGCCGGCCCCGCGCCTTCGCCGTGCGGCTTAGCCAGATTACCGGGTCCTGTGCCCGCGGCCGCGCGCTCGACTTCTGAATTGACCTCGCCCCCGATCAGGATGGCCGCTCCGGTCACATAGAACCACAGCAGGATGATGATTACGGCCGTCAGAGCTCCGTAGGTGCGGCTGTACGTATTGAAGAACTCAAGGTAGTAGCGCAGGCCGAAGGAAACCAGCAGCCACAACACCAGCGCCGTCACGGCTCCAGGAGTCACCCAGTGCCACTTGGGATGTTCTACGTTGGGCGCCCAATAGTAAACGACGCCGAAGGCGATCAGGACCAGCACGGCGGCAATGGGCCACTGGGCCACATACCAGATCCACTTCACCGCCCCGCTGAGCGTGCCGGCCGCGGCGAGGTGGGCCGCCACTTTCTGTCCCAGCGTGAGCAAGGCCAGGCCGACACCCATCAGCACCGAAGCCGCAATGGTTATCCAGAGGGCGAGAGCACGCTGTTTCCACCAGGCCCGCGTTTCCTTCACGTTGTATGCCGAATTCAGGGTGTCCATCAGTGCGCTCACACCCTGCGAGGCTGCCCACAGCGCTCCTACAATGGCTATCAGTGCCTTCCAGCCACCGCTGGCTTTGAAGGTTTGGGCGACCGTCTGCTGGATCAGTTTGGCGGCGTCCGGCGGGGCCACACGTCCGATGTAGTTCATCAGGTTGGCTTGGACCGTGGACTTCGGTCCGATGAGCAGTGCCGCCACCATGAACAGAAACAGCAGCAGTGGAAACAGGGCCAGGAAAAAGTAGTAGGCCAGCTGCGCGGCGCGCCCGAATACATCATCTTCTCCGATGGCCTTGCCCACGCGCTTTCCCAAATCACGCGCGCTTAGTCCGCCCAAGCTCAATGCCGATGCCATGCGATGCCCTTTTGGCAGCTACGCCGCCTCGTGTTCGAATGCCTCGTCGTAATTGCGCCCGCGGCCGAAATCGGTCAGCCCGGCATTAGCCGTGGTCAGCACCGCCTGGGCACGGAAAAAACCCATGTCCTGGGAGTCAGAAAACTGCATAAGCTCGGGCAGCGTTGCCGTCATAGCCGCCAGCCCCATATCAATTTTGCCGTGGGTGGGAAAGCTGATCAGGTCAGTGACGCCGCCGGGATAATCGGTGAGCAGGCTAGTGATGGTTTCGGCCACTCCGCACACCAGGGCGCTGACGCCAGCGCGTTTGTCGCGGCGGCGCGCCAGCAGCAGGATTCCGCCGGCCAGAAAGGTTCCCGCCGTCACGTAGTCCAGCACCGCGTGAGTTCTGGGAGAGATAACTTTGGGCATTTTTTTGGTCAAAAGCTTTACCGAACTGTGTAGTAGGGGCATAGAGGTTGATCCTTCCCGGTCTTTGCCGGCCGCGCTTCAGGAGCTGTGCTGGTCCAGCAGGTCTTTCTTCAGCTGCACAAAAATGCTTTCCGGAATGATTCCTTTTTCCACGACGTCATAAGCCGCCGAATAAGGGCGGTTTTGTATGATGCGATCGGCCAGAACCGGGCCGATGCCGTAGACGGAAAGCAGCTGTTGCCGTGTAGCTGTATTCAGTGTCTCTGCCGCGCTACGCGCAGAGGGCTTGGGCGTGGGCTGCTGCCCAGCCGCTCTGCCGCCGGAGACCACATGCGCAGCACTCGGCTCCGCTCGCCGCTCCGGCGACGGAGGCTCAGGAATACCAGTCGCCTGCGCCCCGGGGTCGCGCCGCCGGTAATCCTTGACCCGGCCGTCTCGGCGCGACGCTCTTCCTGGCGCCCGGGTCCAGCTCTTCTGAAGCACAACTGCTGCTGCTCCGGCCAACGCCAGCCCTGCCAATAGCTTCTTCATAACTCCTCCTGCTGCTCCAGCATGGAGTAGTATTTGAAACGATGCGCAACTTGGACGCCGTTCTGTCCGGGCCCGCAACATCTCACCTTTCAGCCTCGCGGCAAACGCGGGCGGCTCCAGGGCTCATCTCACTATTCCTTTTGGAGGCTAAGATATGAAAAGGCTAGCGGCGGCTATTCTGGTATTACTCGTAGCGGCAGCTCTGGGATTGGCGGCTACTCCTCAGAGTGACTCGACCCAGAGCACCACAACCACAACCAAAACCAC
>DATEGM010000136.1:0-20330 GCA_035280085.1 Terriglobales bacterium | reverse complement strand
CCCTCGTTAACGATAAACGAAGCTGGGCGAGGCGAGTCTCGGCTGAGCAGACCCTGGGCAGCCTTTCAACTGTGGGTCCTCGTAGCCATGATGATCTTCCTGCTCTCTCCTGCGATATCCTTCGCGAGTGTGACTGCGAGTATCTCGGGGACAGTAAAGGATGCAAGCGGCGCAACTGTCTCTGGCGCCAAGGTAAGGGCGATCAACACCGATACCGGCATCACACAAACACAGACCAGCAACGCCCAAGGTTATTACTCATTCCAGGCGCTTCCGCTCGGCCACTACCAGATACTGATTGAACAGCCTGGGTTCCGCGGTTTTCGGGCGACCGGACTCGTATTGGATGTGAACTCGGCACTGGTCGTGGACGCCAAGTTGCAACTCGGCCAGGTCAAAGAACTGGTGGAGGTGTCGGCCGAGGCGCTGCACGTGGAGACTGCAACCTCCCAGATGGGCGAAGTGATCGAGAACAAGGAAATGACCGGTGTGCCGCTAGTCAGCCGGAGTTATACGGATCTGCTGGCGCTGCAACCTGGCGTCGTATCGCAGCCTTCCGGGATGACGGGCGCCTATGCGGGTTCGTTCGTTTCAGTGGGTTTCGCGGTGCCGCAGGTGTCGGGCGATCTGAATTCCGGCGCTCTTTCGGTCAATGGTCAGCGCGAAGCCGCCAACGGATTCATTCTGAATGGGATTAACGTGCAGGAAATGGGATATTCGGGGGCGGGGGCCATTCCCAATCTCGATTCCATTGAAGAATTTCGCATTCTGACCAACAACTTCGACGCCGAGTACGGGAACTACAGCGGCGGCCAAATCAACGTGATCACCAAGTCGGGCACGAACCAGTGGCACGGCAGCGGATTTGAGTTCTTGCGCAATACGAACCTGGACGCCGCGAATTATTTCGACCAGGGTAAGCGTGGCAGTTATCACCAGAACCAGTTCGGGGGCACTTTCGGCGGTCCCATAAAGAAAGACAAACTATTCTTCTTCGCGGACTACCAAGGCAACCGCATCATCCAAGGCGTGCCGCAAGTGATACGCGGTGTGCCGACGCTTTCCACCGAGCAAGGGGACCTTTCGGGCATCACGCAGAGCTTGAGTGGGAAGGTCAACGGAGCGTCCTGGGCGCAAACACTAACGCAGGAACTGAACAATGGGCAGACCATCACGCCGGGCGAACCTTACTACACGGCGGGTTGTACGAGTTACGCGCAATGCGTGTTCCCCAACGCCCAAGTAGTGCCAGGGTTGATCTCTCCGATTTCATCCAAGCTTCTGCAATACATTCAACCAGCCGCTCCTGGCACGGTGGACCCGACCACGGGCACGGGAACTTTTTCCACCAATTCCGGAAAGATTAACCTTAGCGACAATAAATTCAGCGGCCGCTTGGATGCCAACACCCGGTTCGGCCTGATTTCCGGTTACTACTACGCGGACCGCTACAACCGCATTGACCCGTACTGGCCGGGAAACGCGCCCCTGATGCCGGGCTTCGCCGTAGATGGGCGCGGGCGCACGCACAACTTCAGCATTGACGACACGAAGACATTCAGCAGCGCGGCGGTAAATGAATTTCGCATCGGCTACTTCCGGCTGGATACCACGCTCAACCATCCTCTGGGCGGAACTGGGCAAACCCTGTCCGGGTTGGGGTTTGCCTCCGGGTTGAATCACCAGCCCGGGGTTTTCGTGGGCAATGCAGGAGTGCAAGGCGTGCCCGAAATTGATTTCAACAATTTCGTCATTGGCGTGCCCAGCCGTCCTAACCAGCTGATTGACAACATCTACCAGATCATTGACAACTTCAGCAAAGTAATCGGTACCCACACCGTCAAGTTTGGCGGGCAGTATCACTACAACCAGCTGGAGGAGAACCTTTCCAACGTCGCCAACGGCAACTTCTTTTTCGGTACGAACTACAGCGGCGGACAAAGTGAAACCGGCAGCGACTTCGTGGACTTTCTGCTGGGAGCGCCCGCCTCGTTTGTGCAGGGGCAGTCTTATCCATCCTATGGCCGAAATTTCTATTTTGGCTTGTACGCGCAGGACAGCTGGCGAGTGAAATCGAACCTGACGCTGAACTACGGTCTTCGCTACGACGTAAGCGCTCCCTGGCACGAAAAGTTCAACGAAATTCAGACGCTCATACCCGGAGAGCAGTCAGTGGTGTTTCCGGGTTCGCCGCGAGGGTGGGTATTCCCGGGCGACCCCGGTGTTCCCACCTCTCTGGCGCCAACGCGGTGGAACAACTTCGCCCCCCGTGTAGGCCTCGCCTATGCTCCGCATGCCGAGAGTGGCTTCCTGCGCAAGTTGCTGGGCGGGTCAGGAGCTTCGAGCATCCGTGTCGGGTATGGCATGTTCTATACCGCCTTTGAAGGGGCCACGAACTGGAACGAAATAGGCGACGCTCCCTTTGGCAACTACACCGGCCAGTTTGCTTCAACCTTTGCTGCTCCGTTTACCAATCGTGCCAGCGGCAGCTCGATTGCAAACCTGTTTCCTGTTCCATCGCCGCCCAAAAATGTCTCCGCCAGCCACCCGGCGAGCGGCCCGCCCTACGATACCTTCCCCGAGTTCTTTAATGCCTTTGGCACCGTCGGCAGTTCGCCTGGGTTCTTCCACCGTAACGTGCTGCCCTACTCAGAAAATTACGAACTATCGTTTCAACGGCAGCTGGACACCGCCGATCTGCTGACTGTGAGTTATGTGGGAACGCAGGGCCACCACTTACTTTCGTCGTTATCGGCTAACCCCGGCAATCCGGCTCTGTGCTTGCGTTTCGCCGCCGAGGGTTGCGGGCCGGGAGGCGAGAACAACGTCTACGTAGCGCCTAACGGTGCGTACACGATCGGGACCCGGCAGCCATTCAGCGGGATTGCTTTGCCAGCAAACAGCGGAGTGAGCGGAACCGCGCTCCCCAACGGCCAGATCGGTGTCGTTCCATTCGCCAACGATTCTTACTTCATCACCGCCGGCGGTTCCTCCTACAATTCTTTCCAAGCCAACTGGCGCCACACCAGCGGACGGCTGCAGACCATGCTCGGCTACACCTTCAGCAAAGCCATTGATAATTCGTCTGGGTACGGCGAACAGATGAACCCGTATGATTCGCGGCTGACGCGCGGCTTGTCGGCTTTCGACAGCACGCACAACTTTGTCGTCAGCTACAACTACGCTCTGCCGGTAGACAGGCTGGGCGGTCCCAAACGGCTGACCAATGGCTGGGCAGTAAGCGGCATCACACGGTTTTCGACAGGCCTGCCAGTTACGCTGGTGGAGACCGATGACCAATCGCTGGAGGGTACAAGTTTCGGCGGCCCCATCATTTTGCCGGCCGACACTCCCAACTTTGTCGGGCCACTGACGATCAGCGATCCGCGAAAGACAGGAGGCTTCTACTTCAATCCCGCCGCATTCGCGGGGTCGGCGCTGGGCCAGGAAGGCAATGCCAATCACCGCTTTTTCCACGGCCCCGGAGTCAACAACTTTGACTTTGCGGTCCTGAAGAGAACGCCGATTTCCGAGCACGTGAACCTGGAATTCCGGGCGGAGCTGTTCAATATCTTCAATCACACGCAGTTCCTGGGCCCCAGCGGGATCAGCAGTTTCAATCCTGTGACCCACGTCTCGACTACCGGGACATTTGGCCAAGTCTCAGCCGCGGCGCCGCCACGAATCGGCCAACTCGCGCTAAAACTCAGCTTCTAGCGCGGGCAGGCGGCGTGAGGGTGACTGAATAACAAATCGTACTGTTTCGACGAGGATGCTATGGCTTCATCATTGTCAATCGGACGTGCGCCAGTTACCCAGCTGGCCATCGCGGGCGGCGAGCCTTTGCGCAAAACTCCTTTTACGGAATGGCCGTTGGCGCGAAAAGAAGAACGCGCCGCCCTGGAAGATGTGCTGGCAAGTTCCAAGTGGGGTGGACAGCCGTTTCCGGGCAAATACGCGGTTGCCTTCGCGAAGAAGTTCGCGGAGTTACACACGGCAAAGTATGCGCAGTGCGTAAATACCGGGACGGTGGCGATCCAGGCAGCCCTGAAAGCCATCGGGATACGCCCCGGCGACGAAGTGATTGTCCCTGCCTACACCTGGGAAGGGACAGTCGGTCCGGTGCTCCTGGTGAATGCTGTTCCGGTGTTCGTGGACGTTGACCCGAACACCTACTGCCTGGACAGCAAGCTGATCGAGAAAGCGATTACGCCCAAGACAAAAGCCATCATGCCCGTTCATCTCGGAATGCGCTTCGCCGATATGGACGAGATCCTGCGCATTGCCGCCAAGCACAAGCTCAAAGTTATTGAGGACTGTGCTCACGTCCACGGCGGAAAGTGGAAGGGCAAAGGCGCGGGCTCGATGGGGGACATAGGAGCGTTCAGCTTCCAGTCGAGCAAGCTGATTACGTCGGGGGAAGGCGGCGCCGTCATCACCAACACCCTGGAGTACATGGAGTTGGTACAGAGCTACATCAATGCCGGCCGGGCCAGCCTTACTGACAATTTTCGCCGGCGGATTATCGGGTTCAATTACCGCCTGGGAGAATTCCAGGCCGCGGTTCTGTTCGCTCAGCTGGAGCGTTTGCCGGAGCAGGGAAAAATCCGGGAACGGAACATGAAACGGCTGGAAGAAAAATTAAAAGGGACACCGGCCATTGGACTACTTCCACCCGATCCCCGCATCACCTCCCTTGCGCCCTACGGGTACGTGCTCAAATATTTTGCGGAACGGGCCAGCGGCATACCGCGAGCCTCCTTCGTGGCCGCGTTACAGCTGGAAGGCATTCCCTGCGACGGTCTGTTCTACGAGCCGGTTTACAAGAGCTCTCTGTTTCCGCTGGACCCGATGGACTTCCCGGCTTTGAGCTGGGGACGCGAAAAGCCGCTGGACCTGCGCAATATGTATTCCTGTCCGGAAGCGGAGCGTGCCGCCTACCAGGAAGCCGTCTGGTTTCCTCACCAGTTGTTTCTGGGCGGCGACGAAGACGTGGATGCCATCGCCGATGCTATCCACAAGGTGCTGGAGAATATTGACGAATTGGCTGGTCTGGACCATAAGGCAATCCGCAACCAGAAGCTCAGTCGCGCTGACCGGGAAAGCTAACTTCAACCTGACCGGGTGGCGTGGCGCTCAACGCGCTGCGCGGAAGGCTCGGCTGGGCCACCCAGGGGCGCTGCCCCGGAACGGAAGTGTGGAGAGAAATCTGTGTCCACCACCGCAGTCTTAGCCGCCACGCTGGTTGAACCTGGCCGCTACGAACTTCGCGAATACCCGCTGCCGGATCCAGAACCGGGTTGCCTGTTAGTGCGCATGCAGGTGTCGGGCATTTGTGGAACGGACAAGCACACCTATCAGGGTTATACGACACAGTACGCCGGCAGCGGCCAACCGAGACAGATTGAGTTTCCTATCATTCAAGGCCATGAAAACGTGGGCACGGTTGCCGCCATCGGCGGGAACGGCCGCTATACGGATTTCGAAGGCATTCCTTTGAGCATGGGAGATCGGGTGGTCGTGGGGCCGAACGTGAGTTGCGGAACCTGCTATTACTGCCGCCACGCTTTCCCCCACTACATGTGCGAGAACACCACCGACTACGGAAACAACCTGAGCGCTAAGAATCCGCCGCACCTTTTCGGAGGGTGGTCACAGTATTTGTATGTGCTGCCGGGCAGTTTTGTCGTTCGCGTTCCTGAGGACCTGCCTTCCGAAATTGCCGTTCTGGCCGAGATAATGGCGGTGACGGCCGGACTCGACCGTGCCAAGCAGATCTCGGCCTTCCCCAACGAGTCGTTTCGTTTCGACGATACCGTGGTCGTGCTTGGGGCGGGTCCGCTGGGCATTTGCTTCGTCATGAAGGCGCGCATGCTGGGCGCCGGAATCGTGATTGCAGTTGACCTTTCCGACTATCGGTTGGATTTCGCGAAACGGCTGGGTGCGGATCACGCCCTGAATGCGGCCCGCACCAGCCGGGCCGATCGCGTGGAAGCCGTCATGGCCCTGACGCATGGACGCGGGGCAGATCTGGTGATTGAATGCGCCGGCGTACCAGAGGCCGTGGCCGAAGCGCTGGATCTCCTGCGGCCCGGTGGACTGCTGGTGGAGGCGGGAAACTTCTCCGATTTGGGCGATGTGGCCATCAACCCGCACCGGCAACTATGCTCTAAGAACGTTCGCATTCTCGGCGTGGGCGGCGAGGAGGCGGCGGCCTATGCGCCGAGCATGCGGCAGATGGTTCGCTACATGCGGCACTATCCTCTGGCGGAATTTGTGACGCACCGGTTCGCGCTGCGCGAGGTTGAAGCAGCGATGAAACAATCCATTGCCAAGGATTCGATGAAAGTGGTGATTGATCCCTGGCGCAACTGATTCGACACACGAGGCCACATGAACCTGAATGAGCGCTTTAAGTTCGCATCCGCACCCGACAGCTGGGGCGTTCTGGACTACCCCGGCCCCTCCTGGAATCAATCGTACGAGAAGATGCTGGATGAAATGGTAGAGGCCGGCTACACCGGCACAGAACTGGGCCCGTACGGCTTCTTTCCTACCGATCCCGCGGTGCTTAAGGGGCAGCTGGGGCGGCGCAATCTGAAGCTGCTGGCGTCCTTCGTTCCCGTGCCTCTGGGGGACGCGGCATCCACGAAAGCGGTAGTGGAGCAAATCCGCAAAGTGGGCGAATTGCTGGCGAAACTTGGCGCCCCATTCCTGGTTCTCGCCGACGCGCAATCAGCGGAACGGGACCAGCTCTCCGGCCGCGTGCCGCGCGATGGCAGCGCCGGCTGGACGGCGGAGCAGTGGAAGCAGGCGGCCAAAGTGGTGGCGGATGCAGCTCGCGTCGCCTCCGACTACGGTCTGGACCTGGTGTTTCATCCCCATGTGGCAACTTACGTTGAGACCCCGGCGGAAGTGGAGAAGTTTTTCGATGTGACCTCTGCCACAAAAATTGGCTTGTGCCTGGACACGGGACATTGTGTTTACGGAGGCGGCGACGCCGCGGCCGAGGCGGAAAAGTATCGCCACCTGCTTCGCTTCGTACACATTAAAGATGTAAACGCGCAGGTATTGGCGGAATCGCGCCGCAAGAAGCTTACTTTCGAGCAGGCAATTGAGGAGAAGGTGTTCACCATCATCGGCGAAGGCGCGATTGATTTTCCGGCGTTTTTCCGTGTACTGGAGCGCAACCACTATTCCGGCTGGATGGTGGTGGAGCAGGACGTAAAATTTGGGGCCACCGCGGTTCCACCCGCTGTGAGCATTGCCGCCAGCCTCAAGTACCTGCGCGGAGTGGTGAACCAGTTGGCGGTGGCCGCCGCGTCCTAGCGTTCCGCACTTCCGAATCGTCGCGTCCACAGGAGAACCTTCATGTCGATAGAAACCGTCGTTCACTCCCGGCAGCTCGCCGAGGGCGCCTCAGGCGAACTGCTGCGCTTTACGCGAAACGAGGCTGGATGGGAGTGGATGGGCTTCGAGGTCAGGCGGTTGGCGCCAGGCGAGAAGTGGAATTACCAGCGCAGCGGCGAAGAAACCGCGTTTGTGCTCCTGTCAGGAAAATGTTCTCTGAAGTGGGCCGCCGGCACGGAGATGATCGGAGGACGTGACAGCGTGTTCGATGGACTGCCATACGCGGTCTATCTTCGCGCAGGCGAGCACGCCGAATTCGCAGCTGTGAACAGGTGCGAAATCGCCGCCTGCCACGTGCCGGCGGCGGGCAATTTTGCCTCGCGCTTAATCACGCCAAAGGATGTTCACGTGTCGTTACGGGGAGGCGGAAATGCGTCTCGCCAGATCGTAGATGTCATGCGCCCAGATTTTCCCGCGGACCGGTTGATCGTAGTCGAGGTGTACACGCCCGGCGGCAATTGGTCCAGCTATCCTCCGCACAAACATGATGTACACAACCCGCCGGCCGAAGTTGATCTGGATGAGATTTACTATTACCGCATGAACCGGAGCGGCGCTTTTGCTCACCAGCGCCTCTACACACCTGACGGACGGCGTGACACGGTTGTGACTGTCCACGATGGCGACACCGTGCTGGTGCGCGAGGGCTTTCATCCGGTCGTTGCCGGACCGGGATACGACATTTACTATCTGAACTTTATTGCCGGCAGCGCCCGCTCGCTGGCTATTACGGAAGATCCGAATCACGTCTGGGTACGAGGCATGTGGAAGGAAATGGACGCCCGCCTGCCCCTGGTTAAGGCCGCAGAAGCCTCGCTCTAGTTGCCGGTCTTCTCCTCGGCGGGTAGCGCAGCTTCAGGACACCAGGACTTGAGAGATGGCCGGCGGGCGCTCCCGCGTCCGCAGCATGAATCCGCAGGATTCCCGCACGCGCAGTTGAGGCGCCAGCGTTATCATCATTGCACGTCCGTTTTTCCCCCCCAGGCGCTCGAGGAGCACACGAACGCAATCTCGGCCAAGTTCGTACTTGGGAAGTTCAATCGTGGTCAAACGAGGACGGAACGATCCCAGCCAGGGATAATCATCGAAGCTGACCGCCGCGAAGTCTTCGGGGCAGCGCATGCCGATTTCGTCGGCCGCCTTCATCAATCCCACCATCATCAGGTAGTTGGTGACGAGTACGGCATCGGGAAGCCGTGGCAGCAGCGCCAGTCCGGCGCGATAACCGGAGTCTATCCGGTAGTCGCCTTCAAAGAGCAGTTCGGGTTTGTGTTCCAGGCCGTTGCTTTCGAGCGCGGAAAGATAACCGTCGCGGCGTGCCTGGGCATTGCTCACTTCATTAGGTCCTCCGACAAACGCGATGCTCTTGTGTCCGATTCGAGCCAGGTGGGAGACGGCGTCCATCGCTCCCTGGCGATCATCGGTCTGCACAAGATCGGCCGTCAACCCCGGACAAGTCCGCATCAACAGCACCACCGGGACCTTCGCGTCGGCTATCATCCTGCGCTGCGCTGGAGACAGCTTGCCGGGGGTTTTATTGAGAATGATTCCGTCCACTCTTCGAGAGAGGAGCAGTTCCAGGTACCGGGCTTCCTTTTCCTGCTTGTCATCGCTGTTGCACAAGAGGATTGTGTAGCCGGCGGTCTGGGCGGTATCTTCCGCGGCGCGAACAATCTGGGGGAAAAAGGGATTGGCGATATCGGTAACAATCATGCCCAAGGTATACGTCTGGCGTTTGGCTAGGCTTCGCGCCAGCAGGTTGGGACGGTAGTTCAGTTTCCGGACCGCCGCTTCCACTCTCCGCGCCAAGGTAGCGCTCACCCGGCCCTTGTTGTTGATAACTCCTGAAACGGTGAATACGGAGACGCGCGCCTCGCGAGCCACGTCATAGATGCTGGCTGCTTTCGTGGCCTGCGGCCGTCTGCCGCCGTTGCTCTTCCCCTTTGTGCGCCCGGTTCTTGACATTCTGCTACATAGTAAATGACACCCCAACGACAGTAAAGCCAAAGCGGTTATCTCGGTCTGGGTACGCGCGACAGCTGGTGCTCCTATGTCCGAAAGGTCGCGGCTTCTGACGTTCTGCCATAAAGCGGCAAGGCGGGAAGCGCCCTAAGAGTCTGCTAAGCGCTTTGATGGCGAAAAAGCTGGCCGTAACGCGGCAATTGCAGTATTCTCTCTCAACCTAGAGCAAGGCATAACGTTGAGCCAGCCGGCCACCATGACCGCACCCAACGGGCACCCCCACGGCCGCATGCCGCGCCGCCTGGGACTGCTCAATGCGGTCTCCATCAACATGTCGAACATGGTGGGTACGGGGCCGTTTATCACGGTTCCGGCGATCATCGCCACCATGGGTGGTCCGCAATCGCTCATAGCCTGGGCAGTCGGCGCTCTTCTCGCCATAGCTGACGGCCTGGTCTTCGCCGAGCTCGGCTCCGCCATTCCTGCTTCTGGCGGCTCCTACATCTTTCTCCGCGAGTGTCTGGGACGGGCTCGCTGGGGCCGCATGCTGGCCTGGGTGTTCGTGTGGCAGTTCCTGTTCAGCGGTACCCTGGAAATCGCGACCAGCAGCATTGGAATGGCGGAATACACCGGCTTCTTGTGGCCGAAGCTGGCCGCCAATGCGTGGGGAGTGCGCTTTCTCGCCGCCGCGATTACCGGCATCGCCATGCTCGCCCTTTATCGCAAAATCCAGGACATCGCGCGCCTCATGCTGGTCCTCTGGATCGGCATGCTGCTGACCGCCGCTTGGGTTATCGGTACCGGCATGACGCACTTGAACCCTCACCTGCTGTTTGATTTCCCTCCCGCCGCGTGGCACATCGGCATTCCCTTCCTGCTCGGGCTGGGCAACGGCACCATGCTGGTGATGTTCAATTTCCTTGGTTATTACCAGATCTGCTATCTCGGCGACGAGGTCAAGCAACCGGAGCGAGTCGTTCCTTACGGCGTGATCGTCTCCATCCTGATAGTTACCGTCATTGACTTTCTTATTTCAGTCAGTTTTACCGGAGTGGTGCCCTGGCGGGAGATGATCACGCCCGGCTCCCAGGCGTTTAATGCCATCGGCTCGGTGTACATGCAGCGAATCCACGGCTACTGGGCGTCCGGCGTGATGACGGTCATGATCGAAATCACCGCATTCGCTGCAACCTACGCCATGATGTTGGGTTACTCGCGTATTCCTTATGCGGCCGCGCTCGATGGAGCGTTTTTCCGCTGGTTTGGAGAGCTGCACCCATCCCGGCGGTTCCCGCACCGCGCCCTGCTGCTGGTCGGGTCGTTATGCATGGTGGCTTGCTTCTTCGACCTGGTCGAAATTATTACCGCACTCATGCTGGCGCGAATTCTTTCCATGTTCATGGCGCAGATCATTGGCCTGCTGATCTACCGCAGAACCCGGCCCGACGCTCCGCGGCCATTTCGCATGTGGCTTTATCCGCTGCCGGCACTTTTCGCCCTGTGTGGTTGGGCCGGCGTTTTCATTACCCCTGCGCTCCAGCCGCACGGGTGGCAATATATGGCCTATGCTTTTGGGACTATCTTCACCGGCTTCGCCGCCTTTCTCGTGCTGGCCTGGCGCAAGCGCGAGTGGCCCTTCTTTCCCCCTCAACCCGAATTGCCTCCCGAAACCCCGGTCTTGGAACCGGAAGGAACTTTCTAGCGCGATGTTGCCGGTTAATACGTCGCAGGAGGTCATATGACGCAGAAACTTACGATGGCGCAAGCGATCATCCGATTTCTCAAAGCACAACGCGTCGCTCGCGACGGCGAGGAGCATTCCTTTTTCGCCGGATGTTTCGGAATATTTGGCCATGGGAATGTGGCTGGCATAGGGGAGGCCCTGCAGCAGAATCCCGATTTTCCCTACTATCTCTGCCGCAATGAGCAGGCGATGGTGCACACTGCGGCCGCATTCACGAAGATGAGCAACCGCCTGCGAGCGCTGGTGTGCACCACATCGATCGGGCCGGGGGCCACGAACATGCTGACGGGCGCGGCCGGCGCCACCATCAACCGGCTGCCTGTCCTGCTCCTCCCCGGCGACATTTTTGCGCGTCGCAACGTCGCTCCCGTGCTGCAGCAGTTGGAGTCCTCTTCCACACAGGATATATCGGTAAACGATTGTTTCCGTCCTGTATCTCGTTATTGGGACCGCATCACCCGCCCGGAGCAGATTCTGACTGCACTTCCCGAAGCCATGCGCGTGCTCACCTCTCCGGCGGAAACCGGTGCCGTTACTCTGGCGCTGCCGCAGGATGTTCAGGTCCAGGCATTTGAATTTCCGGGTGAATTTTTCGAGGAACGCACGTGGACAATCCCCCGCAACCGGTCCGACTCGGCGCTGACCGCTCGCGCTGTTGAGCTCATTCGTTCTGCCACCCGCCCCCTGATTATTGCCGGAGGCGGAGTCACGTATTCCGGAGCCAACGAGGCTTTGTCTCGCTTCGCGGCCCGAACCGGCATTCCGGTTGCCGAAACGCAAGCCGGCAAAGGCTCCCTCTGCTTCGAGCATCCGCAGTGTGTAGGCGCCATGGGCGTAACCGGCAGCTCGGCGGCGAACCGCCTGGCGCGCGACGCCGATCTTGTTCTGGGCATCGGCACCCGCTACAGCGATTTCACCACGGCTTCGCTCACCGCATTCCAGAACCCCAACCTGCACTTCATCAACATTAATGTTTCCGAGTTTGACGCCGGGAAACATTCGTCGGTCGCGCTGGTTGCCGATGCCAAGGTCACGCTGGAAGAGCTAGGTAAAGCTGTCGGCTCGTACCGGGTGCCGGATGACTACGCGGCAGAAATCTCCCGCCTGCGAAGGGAGTGGGATGAGGAAGTGGATCGCATTTTCGCGCGGCGCGTGGGCCCGCCCATCAGTCAGGGAGAAGTGATCGGGCTCCTGAATGCACTGCTCGGTCCCAGGGACGTTATCGTGTGCGCCGCCGGCAGCCTCCCCGGGGACCTGCACAAGCTTTGGCGGGCGCGGGATCCCAAGCAATATCACCTGGAGTACGGCTATTCCTGCATGGGATACGAAATTGCCGGCGGGCTGGGCGTCAAATTGGCCGATCCCAGCCGCGAGGTGTACGTGCTGGTCGGCGACGGCTCTTATCTCATGATGTCCCAGGAAATCGCGACCGCAATTCAGGAAGGCACAAAGATCAACATCGTTCTGCTCGATAATCACGGATTCTCCAGCATCGGCGGATTGAGCCGCGCCTGCGGCAGTGGAGGTTTCGGAACGGAATATCGCTACCGCATGGATGGCCTGAAGGGGAAGATTCAGGCAATAGACTTTGTCGCTAACGCGGCCAGCCTGGGCGCCCGCGCGGAGCGGGCCACAACCCGCGAAGAGCTTGCGCAATCAATTGAAAGCTGCAAACAGGCCAAAGGGGTTTCAGTGATCGTGGTGGAAACCGACTACCACGACCGCGTGCCCGGGTATGAATCGTGGTGGGATGTGGCTGTGGCCGAAGTCTCCTCCGCCGAGCCGGTTCGGCAGGCTTATCGCGATTACATGGCCGGCAAGAAGCGAGAGCGTTACTTGTGGCCGGGGCGGTGAGTTCGGAAGGAAAGTGTGGCCCCTTCTATTGCGCTGTCCACCCGCCGTCAATCAGGATGGTTTCTCCTGTTATGAGGGAAGCCGCCGGGGAGGCGAGGAAGACAACCGCTCCCGCCACTTCCATAGGTTCGCCGATGCGATGCAGTGCCGCAATGCGCGTGATCACGTCCTGGCGGAACGCCGCATCGGCCAAAGCTTCTTCCGTTCCCGGCGTGCGGATGAATGTGGGCGCAACCGCGTTGACCGTGATGTTGTACTTGCCCCACTCGATGGCCAGGCATTTGGTCAAATGCGCGATGGCAGCCTTCGTCATGCAGTAAACGGACTCAGTGGGCAGCGCTACAAAACCAGCCTGCGAACTCAAATTGATAATCCTTCCGCGCTTCTGGCGGACCATCACCCGGCCGGCCTCCTGGCTGGCAAAAAACGTTCCCCGCAGGTTTACGGCTAACGTCAGATCAAAGTCCTCAGGGGTGACATTTTCCGCCAGATTGCTGGGGCCGAGCCCGGCATTGTTGACCAGAATATCGAGCTTGCCGAATTGTGCTGCGGTAGCGTGAACGGCTGAGGCGATCTGCCCCCGGTCAGTGACGTCCATCTGAAGGCGCAGCACCCGCCGGCCCAGGCTCTCGATTTCAGCAGCGAGATGGGCGGCGGTTTTTACGTCGCGCAGACCGAGGGCAATGTCCGCGCCAGCATGAGCCAGGGCTAGCGAAATCGCCCGCCCCAGACCGCGGGCGGCGCCGGTGATCAAAGCGACATCGCCAGTCAGGTTAAATTGCGGAAAATCGTTCATCGTTCCTGGTTGAAGCAGAACGCTTGTCCGCGCATCTGCTCAAACTGCACGCAGGTTATCGGTTCAGAAGAACCGACCGCGGATGTAAGAATAGGTTCAAGGAACATTTGGCGTCAATCGCAAGCAGGTTGATGCTCCAAACGTCCCTCGGTTCCGGGCGTAGCGTCGGGATACCTCATTGGCGATTGTGCCCTCCGGCCGCTGTTGTCGCCGTAAGATCGTGCCGCGGCGGCATTTCCAGGAAGCAGCGCAGCACGTGCCAGAACTGCCGCCGGTTCGTTCCCAAAGCTATGGCATGCGCCGCTCCCGGCAGGACCACGAACTCGCGGTCCGGAATGGGCAGCTTCTGGAAGAAATTCAACAGATCGGCTTCTGTGGCAATGCCATCGTACTCGCCGCGGGCGATCATGACCGGCACCTTTAATTTCAAAGGATCCACCAGCGGCAGCTTGGTCGTCATGTCGAGATAGGTGCCGGTAGGAGCCGTGTTGCCAAATTTCAATTCCGCATCCGCCATCGCGTCGGCAACCGCTGGGTCCGAGGTGCCTGGCTTGTCGCGGGTGAAGATGCTGCGGATCATATTGCGGTCGCGTGGCCGGCGGTTATGGGTGCGGTAGTACTCCACTCGTTGAGACCTTTTTGCAAGGGTGGGCGATCCTTGCCCGGTCCAGGTGAAGGCTACCAGCACCAGGCGGTCCACCAGTTGCGGCTGGTTCATGGCGAAGACCCCGGCGCGCAAGGCTCCGCCCGACTCGCCGTAGAGGTGGAAGCGGGGCTGCCCGGTTTCACGGAGCACAACTTCTGAGGCTGCTTTCAGGTCTTCGGCTCCAGCAGCGACGTCGGAATTGCCCATCCCACGCGACGAGTGTCCATAGCCTTCAAAATCCATCGTCCACACGTCAAATCCATACTTCGCGAATCTGTCCATCAGGGAATATTCGTCATCGTGGCCTGGAACCGTAAGATCAAAAGTCGGCCTTGAAGAAACCGACGAACCGTGCGCGAGAAACAGAATTGGGCGAGCAGCCTGGTCGCCAGCCGGATTGCCCATCCTCTTGCGGAAAAGATAGAGGGATATGTCGCCCTTTTTCGCCCAGTATTCCTTGCTCCAAATGTTCGAATCACCCGCGGAAGAGGGCGGGGTTTGCGCGCTCATCCTGGGAACAGAGGCAGCCCCCAATAAGCCACCTCCGGCCAGCGACGCGGCGCCGGTCAGAAGACTACGGCGTGATATCGAATGTTTGTTATTTGTCATCGTCGGAACGTAACCAACTTGCCATTTTAGCGAGTGCTCGGAACCCGCCCCAGTGTTCAGTTCCCAGGAACAGCCATTCAGCCATTCTAACTGCCAATTTGGACCTGAGCTGCCACTTCGGCGAAAGGCGACGGAGGCCCGGCCAGCACGGCGAGGAAACTGTTTTTTGGTCTGTTTGTGGCGAAGCGCACCTTCGTTAGCCGCTCCCACCTATCTGCAGCAGCCGCACCCTGTTTCCCGGTTGACTTTGCTGACGGCAACTGGGCTATAATCGCACCCTTTTTAGACGCAACTCTCCCCGTGTCTGAAGTGACGAAATGTAATGGCTCGGAGGCGGGGCGTCCTGTGGGAATCACAAAAGAAATATTAAGAATTTCTTTCGGCCAACCATAATGGCAAGTCCAGCCAATACTTTGTACGAGTTCGGGCCTTTTCAGTTAGACCCTCCTGAGCGGCTCCTTGTATGCGACGGCAAACCTATTTCGCTCTCTCCGAAGGCATTTGACCTGTTGCTCGCGCTGGTGGACCGGTCCGGGCACCTCGTCGAAAAGGACGAACTGTTGAAGCTTGTCTGGCCAGGCTCGTTTGTGGAAGAGGGTAACCTGGCGGTCACAATTTCCCTGGTCAGAAAGGCGCTAAACGACGACCGCGGCCAGCACAAGTATATCGAGACCGTATCGAAGCGGGGTTACCGCTTTGTCGCCGAGGTGAAGCGGTTCGACGAGAGCGTGCAGCACATTCCAAGCGGCATCGAATCGCAGAGGCCGGGAGCGCAGGCCGGCTGGCATGACCTGAACGGGACGTTCGCACATCCGATGCGCTCCCGGCGGCCGAAGTGGAAATTGCCGGTTCTGGTTGGGCTAGCCATTCTCGCCCTGTTCGCTTTGACGGTAATTACATTCACGAGCAAGTCCGCGCTGGTCCAGCCTCAGGGTGCGCTTACAGTTCGTTCGCTTGCAGTTCTGCCCTTCCACACCCTGAGCACTGATGGTTCCGACAAGTATCTGGGATTGGGAATGGCCGACGCGGTAATTACCAAGCTGGCAAATACGGGAAAAATCGTGGTGCGGCCCACTAGCGCCATCCAGCAATACGCGAACACTGCGCTCAGACCGCAGTTGATTGGCCGCGAGCAGGGAGTGGATGCGGTCCTGGACGGGCGAATTCAACGGGAAGGCGGCCACGTTCGCGTCACCATGCAACTGATTCGCGTGCGCGACGGCCTGCAACTCTGGGCCGACACCTTCGACCGCCAGTTCACCGATGTCTTCGCGCTGGAAGACGCCCTTTCCGCCATGGCGGCGCAATCCATTCGCCTCCAGTTGACCGGGGAAGAGTCGCGCAGGTTCACCCGCCGTTCCACCTCCAACCTCGACGCTTATGACGCTTACATGAAGGGGCGTTTTTTCTGGAATAAGCGCACCGAGAGCGGTCTGAACAAGGGACTTGATTATTTCCGGGAGGCGATCAGGCTCGACCCCAGTTTCGCGGATGCGTATGCGGGAGTCGCCGACTCTTACGCTACGCTCGGCCTTTATTCAGTGCTGCCGCCCAGGCAGGCGTTTCCCGCCGCCAAGGAAGCGGCAATGCGGGCGCTGAAAATGGATGATAGCCTCGCGGCCGCCCACGCAACTTTGGGGTTTATCTATTTTTACTACGACTGGAATGGGGTGGCTGCGGGCGAGGAATTCCGCCGTGCTCTGGCCGACAATCCTGATTATGCCATGGCACATTCCTGGTATGGAGAGAGCTTGGCGGCCAAGGGCCAATATCCCGAGGCGATTGCGGACGCTGAGCGCGCCATTCAAGATGACCCGCTCTCTTTGATTATCGGCAGCAACGCCGGGTGGACCCTGGCCTTGGCTGGCCATTACGCTGAGTCCGTGGAAACCCTGAAGAAAACCATTGAGCTGGACCCTGACTTTCCCCGAACTCACTTTCGGTTAGGCCAGGTCTATGAAAGCCAAGACCAGTACGCCCAGGCCATCGCCGAGTTCGAAAAGGCGGCGAGCCTTTCCGGCGGAGATCCCTACTACGAAGGATCGCTTGGGCACGCCTATGGCGCGTCAGGAAATGCCCTGCAGGCGCGAGGTGTTCTTCAGAAACTGCAGCAGAAATTCGACCGGCAATACGTGCCTCCTTACGCCATTGCTTTGATATATGCCGGCCTCGGTGACAAAGATAAAGCTTTCGCCTGGCTGCAAAAAGCAGTCGAGGACCGGTCCACATCCATGGTGTTCTTGCGAACCGATCCCGAACTGGCAAGCCTCCGTTCCGATCCGCGTTTTGCGCGACTCTCTCGCGTTGTGAATTTCTGAGACGCTCCTCCAGGTTGGGACCGTCCTGTGGCCTGTCCGCAATCACCGCGCATTCTTATCCAGCCAGCGCATGAAAAACTTCGCAATCTCAGCGCTGTTCTTTTCCGACATCATCTGGTGCCCGTTGCCGCGAAGGCCAACGTCCTCCAGGTTTACGTATTCCGTCTTTACTCCTGCCTGGTTCAGCCATTTGGCCACGCAGCGCGCGTAGGGGCGGTGATAGCTCGCCTCCGCCGAAACATTGAGCACCGGAATGCCTTCGAGGTTAATCAGCTTGCGCGCCGGCTCCTTCTGCAGCCAGCAAGGGAAAAGGCCGGGCTCATCGGCCTTGGCTTCCTGCACCGTTTGCAGTTCCGACGCGCTTTTGATCGGAGGATCGTAGCGCATGGGGAAGTTGGTGAGGCCCCAGATGTGCCCGGGACCGCGCTGGTCCAACTCGTGGTTCTGGATGGGAGGCCCCCAGGGTTCGGCGGCGATGATGGCCTTGATCATCTTCGGCCGCGCGTCCGCCAGCAGCCATCCGGAGGTTGCCAATCGCGAGTGCAGAATCAGAATCACGGGCTGCTTGATGAGGTCCACCAACTGCACCAGGTCCTCGGCAGCGAGGGGCTCCATGTCGTCGGCAGATGGAAAGGGAAGTTCCATTTTCGCAAAATAGTCGAACACCGGGTCGCCAATTTGTCCCTTGTTGGGCGCGTTGCTCGGCCACTGTGAATACTTGGTGCGTTGCGGCCAGTCGCGCTGCGGATTAGGCGGCGGCGCTCCGCCCGTCCACACCTGCTCCATGTGTTCTCCGGTGCGCGGCGGAATAATCTCTCCGTCGAGGCCCGGGATGAAGGCCGCCCGCCCGCGCGCCGGAAAATCCATCATGTAGATGGTGTAACCCTGATTGACAAAATCGTAGGCCCAACCGGGCCGCCCGTCGGGCGTTTGCAGCAAGGCTATGCTGGTTTGCCCGCCTCCTGCCTGCACAAAAAGAATGGGATAGGGATGCCGGATTTTCTTTGGAACCCACACGTCCACGTACATGGCCCCGCGCATCCTGTGTTCGCCGGGCTTGCCCTCCCACTTGCCGCCAACATAGAAATGACCTTGCCGCCCGATGTTCTCCGTCGAGAACGTTGGTACCGTTTTCAACGGCATGGAATACGACTCTTCCTGAGCGCTTGCTCGTAGCTGGCCCATGATCAGCACACAACCGAATGTCAAAATGACCGCCATCCAGGTCCGCATTGTGGTTCTTTCAGGTTCCCTTCAGATTTTGCGTGCTAGAATCCCCGGTTTCTGGAGTTCTTGCGCACGCTGCGCCTTATATAGCACGCGTCTTTGAACTGTCAATTTCAGGAGTACGGAATGTCCACGGCCACGGGCGTTAAAACTTTGCCGTTTCTCATCGGCGGAGAATGGGTAGGCGAGACCTCTTCCCACATCACGCATGTAAATCCGGCCACCGGCGAAATCAATTATGAAGTCTGCGCCGGGACGGAAGCTCACATTGATGCGGCCGTAAACACGGCGCACAAAGCCGCCGCCCAGCCCGCCTGGCGCAACATGCTGCCGCACAACCGCGCACAGCTGCTGAACCGGATTGCCGACCTCATGCTGGAGCGCTCCGACCTGCTGGCGCGCTGCCAGATGCTCGAAAACGGGAAGGTATGGAAGGAATGTAAGAATCAGGTGATCAATGGCGCCGCAACCTTCCGCTATTGCGCCGCCGCCATTGAGACGCTGGGCTCCGAGATTACGCCCCCGCGCGGCAACTACCTGAGCATGACGGTTTACGAACCCTGGGGTGTGGTGGCCGCCATTACGCCCTGGAACTCGCCCATCACCCTGAGCAGTAACAAAATTGCAGCCGCGCTGGCTGCCGGCAACGGAGTGGTTCTCAAGCCCGCCTCGTATACTCCAACTTGCGGAATCGAGTTGGGCAGGATCGCGCTCGACGCCGGTGTTCCGCCAGGCGTGTTCAACGTCGTCCCGGGAGCCGGCAGCAAGATTGGCGACGCGCTCGTCACTCATCCCCTGGTGCGGATGGTCTCTTTCACGGGAGGAACAGAGGTTGGAAGAAGGATCTCGGAACTGGCTGGCAAGAAGATCATTCCCGCCGTGCTGGAGTTAGGCGGAAAGTCGCCGCACATTGTTTTCGCGGATGCGAACCTCAAGGCGGCAGCTGATGCCGCCACAGTCGCCATTTTTGAAGGCACCGGGCAATCCTGTACCGCCGGCTCGCGTCTGTTCGTGGAACGCAAGGTCTACGACGAAGTGATTTCCATGATCATGGAACGGGCCCGTGCCTTGCGGGTGGATCTGCCGGATGCTCCGGGCGCGCAGCTCGGCCCCAGCGCGAGCTTTTCCCAGCGCGAGTTTGTGGAGAGCATGGTGGAAGGCGCGCGCAAAGAAGGGGCTGAGATCCTGGTCGGAGGCTGCCGTCCTGCCGACTCGCGTCTGGCCCAAGGCGCTTTTTACTTGCCGACCATCGTCGCCGGCATTACCAACAAATCCTACATAGCGCAGCAGGAGATTTTTGGTCCCGTTCTGTGCGCCATGCCTTTTGACAACGAGGACGACCTGCTCCAGAAAGCGAACGATATCAGCTACGGCTTGGCCGCCGGCATCTGGACTGCCGATTACAAACGCGCCTGGCGCGTAGCCCGCGCGCTGGAAGCGGGAATGGTCTGGATCAACACCTATAAGCAGTTTTCAACTGCCGCTCCCTTTGGAGGTTTCAAAGACAGTGGCCTTGGCCGCGAGAAGGGGCTGCAAGGCATCCGGACCTACCAGCAAGTAAAGACGATGTTCTGGAGCATGTCCGATAACTTCGACGGCGGTTTCAGCATAGCCAAATAAGTCGGGAGACATTCTTATGGCTGATCGCGGAGTAGAATCGGTTCGCGTAAAACCTACCTCGAAAGGCGCCGCCTACATTGCGGATTTTCTCATCCAGCAAAAGGTGCCCTACGTCTTTGGTGTTTGCGGCCACGGCATTCTTGG